>JAPKZO010000017.1:170621-208105 GCA_026393755.1 Acidobacteriota bacterium | reverse complement strand
GGTCGCCGCCCAGACGCGCCGAGACCGTTCCGTGAGTACGGGTGCCAGCGCGGTGTACTTGGAGCGCAGGGTGGCAAATTGCACAGGTCAAGCTACCACCCGCGAGAGTTAATATCAATCAGTTATTTCCTGACAAGCCCTAAGCTTGAGTGAGTCCATCACAGAATGCGACGGTCCGTTCCATTCCTGCGATCACACGATCTAGCGCCAACACCAATCGCCCGGCTGCAAGATCCATCTCCGCGCTGAAATCCCGCGTGATCTTTGTCGCATCTCTAAATGACCGAACGGTAGGCAATGCTCCCGATGTTGCCCCACGTAGAGACGTGATTGCTCCCGTGAATTCATCGGATTCAATTGGATTACCCTTCGCCTTCATCCAGCTCAACCAGTTGGTGGTGTTTGTCGTGAGAGCATCAACGCTGTCAGAGAACTTGCCTCCACAAACCTCCATGCGGAGGGCGCGCCGCTCAATCATCGCAGCAGTCCTTCCGGCAATGCGCATGAAATGTCGCGAACGACGCCGATAGCGCCCAGACCAACTTTTCAGACAGGCCGCGCCAGAATACGTAGCAGACTGCTACTGCGGTTACGGCCGCCCCCGCGACCGCAACCCAGAATGCGTTGAGCGCGAAATCGACCGCAGAATCGGTGATTCGTTGTCTGATCACCGCGAACTCCATCCGGTCAGCCTAACACATGCTAAAGGGGACTGGCGCGAGCTTTGCGGCAGGAGTTTTGCGGCAGGCCATGTTTCTAGCCAGCTTTCTGCACGGCCCAAATTGACGCACGACGTCTGGCCATGCCGCGTTGCTGGGAATCGAGCTTCGCGGTAACATCTTCCTCGAACCACCGCTGTTGCGGGGGAGAACCTACACACCATGGTAATTCTGCGCAAGAGCGATCCGTACGGGGGCCGGGATCCCCGGGCCATTCCAGCCTACAACGCGCTCGATGCTGCCCACTACCTTCGGGTGCCAGAGAACACGATTCGGGCGTGGGTATTCGGACGGTCGGGCGCCGGTCCGCGCGCGGGGCGGCGTCTGCGGCCGGTGATCCCGGCCGCCGACCCGGCCAGCCATCTGTTGTCCTTCATCAACATTGTCGAGGTACATGTCCTCGATGCGATCCGCCGCCATCATCACGTCGAGATGCGTCGGATTCGAGCAGCCATCGAGTACCTCCAGACTGAATTCGATTCACCCCACCCGCTGGTTGATCACGCGATGGAGACGGATGGGACTGATGTATTCGTTCGCGAGTATGGCACGCTCATCAACGCGTCGCGGCATGGCCAATTGGCGATGAGGACGATGCTGGATGCGTACTTGAAGCGAATCGATCGCGATCAACACGGTGTTGCGGTGCGTCTGTTCCCGTTCATGCGCAAACGAGGCGGAGACGCCCCAGGCCAGCAGACGCTCGGTGGGTATCCCCGATTCGTCTCGATCGACCCGCGTGTCGCCTTCGGGCGTCCGGTGATCTCGGGGTCAGGAATTCCCACGATCGAAGTGGCGGAACGCTTTAATGCCGGTGAGTCGATCGAGGATCTCGCATACGACTATGAGCGCAAACCGGCGGAAATCCAGGAAGCGATCCGCTGCGAAGCGGCCTGAGCCTCGGCTCGTACTCTTCATCGACGAGTGCCTGGGTCGGCACCTGGTTCCCCGGGCTCTGCGAGACGCAGGTGCCTCCGTGGAAGTCCATCACGAGCACTTCGCCCCAGGTACAATTGATGCCGAGTGGCTGCCATTGGTAGGGCAGCGCCGGTGGGTTGTGCTGACGAAAGACCGGCATGTGCGCCGCCGGCCACTGGAACTCGAAGCCATCCTGTCGTCAGGGGCCAGAGCCTTCGTGCTGACATGTGGGGATCTTCAGGGGCCCGAACAAGCCACGCTGCTGGTTCGGGCGCTCCCCAAAATCCGCCGCATCTGTCGCCAACGTGGCGCGTTCATTGCCACGATCACAAGAAGCGCGCTGGTCCGAATCGTTACGCAGAAGTAGTTCGCTCCTCTCCCGCCGTCTTTCCCTCACGCCTCAGGCCTCGCGCCTTTCGAATGTCCCCAATCGCGTCGTAGACGTCCGTGATCTCCACAAACGCCCAACGGCCGAATCCGCCGTGGCTGTTAATGGCGGGCACCCAGAGTGCCTGCGCCGTTGCCACCTTTGCCGCCTTGTCCTTGCGCGCCTCGCCGCTCACCTCGATGAGCAGGTTCAACAAGTCGCCCGGGCCATGGCCGTCGTCGACGTGAGCGACGAAGTCCGGGTAGTAGGCGTGTTCGTCCCCGTTGAGCGTGTACGGAATAACCAGTCCCAGGTTGTGATTCTTGACGTAAGAGACCACCTCGGGCAGTTCCTCGAGAACCTGGGCTAGCTTCTGCTCCCACGCGCCGGTGTCGGCGACGACGTGGGAGACGTGGCACTTGTCTGCGCGCGTGCTCCACACCGGACGAATCGTGTCGAAGTCTACGAAGCGCGTGGAGCCCACGGTGTCGTAAGGTCGAAGGATGGGCTTCAGCGTGCTGGCTCCTTCGCTGCCAGAAACAATCGACCGGTAGATGCAATCGCACGCGTCATGGGCGAATTCGGCCAACAGCAAGAGCTGTGGGAACGTGTGGTCCTTGCACACGAGGCATTGGGACAGCCACGCCTTCGTGATCGAGAGCAGCTGCGGGAAGAGCCAGGGACGTGAGCCAGCAGGCGAGAGGCCCTTCAGCTCATGTTGGATCGTCGATTCGCTCAGGGCGGCCGAGCCGCTTGGACCCGTCTCGGCCGGAAAGTAGCGCTCGAGCGTCCGCTTGGCTAGCAGGAATGCCACTTCGTTCACCCGCCGGTTCTTCAGCTCGTCGAGCGTATGGATGCTCTCCTCGCCGACGATGGCCCGAAGCTCGGTGATGGTGGCGATGCTCTCGGTGGAGAGCACGTAGCGCGAATTGCCGGTGAACGTCGCCGTCAAGCGCTCGGCGGCGATGTCGTAGCGGTAGCCGGTGACGCGCGGGAAGGTGATTTCACAAGTGCGGCGTTCGTCGAGAGCCCGGACACGCGTCGACAGGCGTGGCGGTTTCGGATCGACGCCCGATCCCGATGTCGGGATAAACGAGAACGGCACGCCATACACCTCGGCATACTCGGGTTCGAACAGCCCATCTTCGTTCACCGCGTAGCTCATGCGCCTGAGGCCGCGGCCCACCACCTGCTCGCACAGCAACTGAGTGCCGAACGCACGCACGCCGAGGATGTGCGTCACCGTGTTGGCGTCCCAGCCTTCCGTCAGCATCGAGACCGACACTACGCATCGGATGTGCTCGCCGAGCTTTCCCGACTTGCCGACGGTGTTCATCACTTCCCGCAAGAGGTCTTCGTCTTCGAGTGAGTCAGTATCGCGTCCAGGAAAGCGGGCGCGATATTCGGCCTTGAACTCCTCGATCTCGGTCGCTGCGATCTTCTTGAAGTCCGCGCTCATTCCTTCGCCGGATTCAAGTTGCCGCGAGTCGATGAGCATCGTGTTGGGACGGTTGATCCAACGCTCGCCGTCCACGTTGCTGAACAACGGCAACTGTCCCGGAACAAGGACATGTCGGCCATCGGGCAGCGGTTTCTCCCAGCCGGCGACGTAGTCGAACACGAGCTTCGAGATGTTCGTGTTCGCACACACCACAACGAAGACGGGCGGGGTTAATCCGCGCGCCTGCGCCTCCGAGTTGGCCTGCCAGCGTGCAAAGGCCTTCTCGTAATGTCCGTACAAACTGTGGATGGCGCCCTGCAGCTCGGCCGGCAGTTTCGGCTCGCCGCTGACGTCATCGGTCTTCCGGCCCTTGCGGGGCAGCCCGTCGCGGATTCGCGGCCAGAGTTCGCGATACGTCGGCAGCTCCCCGGTCATCGAATCGTCGGCCACCGGCACGCGGGGCACTTTCACAATGCCAGATTCGATCGCGTCGATGAGCGAGAAGTCGGATACCACCCAGGGGAACAGCGTGCCTTCCGAGTAGCCCGAGCCACGCAGGAAGAACGGCGTCGCCGACAGATCATAGATGGCGCGGATCCCCATCTTGTCCTTGACGGCCTCAAGGCCCGAGATCCAGACTCTTGCCTCCTCGTCGCGCTTTTCCGCTTCGACTCGCTCGTCGCCGCTCAGCTTCCCACCATCCGCTCCGTCGTCAACCGCCTCGGTCGGCTTGCCGCGGTAGCAGTGGTGCGCCTCGTCGTTGAGGATCACGAGGTTCTTCTTGCCGCTCAAGTCGCGGCACACGCGACGGACAACCTCGGCTGGCGATTCCACGAAGGCGCTGGCTGCGCCGCGCGTGAGAATGGCCTTGGTGAGGCGCGCCGCATCACCGCGATCGCGGGGCAGGAAGCCGTGGAAATTGGTGACGAGGATGCGCGCCTGCGCGAGGCGTTCCAGCAGATCGGGCGGAAGGATGTCGCGCTGGCGGTAGTAGTTGTCGGGGTCGGACGGCAGCAGCACGCGGAGACGATCGCGAATGGTGATACCCGGGGTGACGATGAGGAAGGCGTCCGAGAAGCGTGCGTCCTGGCGGTCGTGCAGCTTGTTGAGCGCCTGCCACGCGATGAGCATCGCCATCACGAGCGTCTTGCCGCTGCCGGTGGCCATCTTGAACGCGATGCGCGGCAGGCCGGGGTTGGCGCTGTCGTTGGCGGTCCGAAGTTCGTTCTCGACCCAGGCATCGCCGTACTTGCGTGCCACTTCGGCGAGATAGATGGCGGTTTCAACCGCCTCAATCTGGCAGAAGAAGAGCGGCTTGTCGCGCCCGCCTGCCGTCCAGTAGTCGACCAGCCGCCGGGTGACGGTCGTCACGCCAACGTGTCCGCCCTGCCGCCACTGTCCGACCCGGTCGCGGATGCGATTGATGAAATCGGTTTCCTTGAAGCGGCCGTCGGTCCACTCCGTGCCGAAGGACAGCTGCGTGCCCCTCTTCTTCGGTTGGGGGATTGGAACGAAATACCCGCTCAGCCGCCGCTTCTCAATGATCTCGTTGGTGATGCCCTCATCGTCGAACCGGAAGTGACGGCTCGGGTCGCGATACGGCGAGTTGAGAATCGGATTGTCGATGGAGACCGTCGGCACGGAGAGATTCTACATCGTCAGTGCCATCACCGCCTTGCAGGTGTGCAGGCGATTTTCGGCTTCAGGGAACACGCGCGACTGCGGGCCGTCGAGCACGGCGTCGGTCACCTCGTTGTTGCGATCGGCCGGCAGGCAGTGCATGTAGATGGCGGTCTTCTTTGCCAGCTTCATCCGCCGCTCGTCGCAGATCCAGGACTTGTACTGTTTCGACAATTCCAGCGCTTCCTGCGGCTTGTGGAAGAGCTCCTCGATGCCCCACGACTTGGCGTAGATGATGTCAGCGCCGCGGCAGGCGGCATCCATGTCGTCGGTCACCTCGAACGACGTCCCGTGCTTCGCCGCTTCGGCCTGCGCGAACGCCATCGGTTCTTTCATCAGCTTCCATTCGGGCGGATGCGCCAGGACCACGTCGAGGCCGAAGCGCGGCATCAGCGTGATCAGGCCCTGCGGCACTGACATCGGCTTGGCGTAGCTTGGCGCGTAGGCCCAGCTCACGACAATCTTCCGGCCGCGCAGGTTCCTGCCGAATTCCTCGCGAATCGTCATCAGATCGGCCAGTGTCTGGAACGGATGATCGATGTCGCACTGCATGTTGTAGACCGGCACCGTCGCGTGCTCGGCGACCTCGCGCATGTAGCGGTTGCCTTCGCCAGGCACCAGGTCGTGGCGAATCGCGATGGCGTGGCCGTAGCTCGACAGGATGATGCCCATGTCACGGGGCGACTCCCCGTGCGCGACCTGCGAGGTCTCGGCCGAAATGAAGTGCGCGTGGGCGCCCAGTTGGGTGGCGCCGGCCTCGAACGAGTTGCGCGTTCTCGTCGACTTGTCGAAGAAGAACATGAACAGCGTCTTGTCGGGCAGGTAACGGGTCGGCGTGCCTTTGCGGAACGCCTTCTTCAGGTCGGTCGACGTCTTCAACAGAAGTTCAATCTGTTTGTCTGACCAGTCGCGGGTTTCGATGCAGTCCTTGCCGCGGACGCTGTTGGGCAGTTTGGGAAGTCGTGATGGCATGTGTCAGTTCTCCAATGCGCGGGCAGAAGCGCCCACTCTCGCAATAGGCGGGAGTCCGGCTCCTCCGCGTCCCCGCTCACACTCGCCGGCAAATCGCACCTACCGGGACTCGTCGCCGACCTTACGGTTGCGCTATTCGCGCAGTCTGTCTTGGCCCTAGCGGTGCGTTTTGCGAACTGACGCCCTTCGACTTCGCTCAGGACTTCGCTGTCGGCTCGGTTCGAGGGGCCGCTTCGGAATCCGTCCTCCCGCCCCACCGGGGTCGACGGCGCCGTCGTCATCATGACTGCCCCAATCCCCAATCCCTACCCACGTATTCCCCCGGAAACGCCGCGTACCAGGCCGCCGCCTTGACAAGGTGTTCGATTGGAATCTGTTCGGTCGCCATGTGCGCGTAGATTTCGTTGCCAGGTCCGAACCCGATGCAGGGGATCCCGTGCATCCCCATCACCGCGACGCCGTTCGTGCTGAACACCCATCGGCCGACAACGGGGGGCTCGCCGAACAACCCCTCGTAGGCGCTGATGCCGGCGCCGAGCACCGGGTGACCAGCGGGCAGCAGCCAGGTCGGATAGTACTTCTTCGTCGGATAGGTGAGGCCGCGCCAGCTGGGGGTGGCGTAATCGACAACGACGACCTTCGCGCCGGCGGCCTGGACGCTCGTCAGCGCCTCGATCTCGCGCAGGGCCGACTCCATCGTGTCGGTGGCAGCCAGTCGGCGATCGAGATGAATCGTCGAGGAGTCGGCGACCGCACACAGCGAGGGCGAGGTCGAGCGAATCTCGGCAATCGTCACCGTGCCCTTGCCGAGGAACGGCTCGCCGCCGAGCCGGTCGTTCAGCTGCTCGATGTCGCGGATGATCGGCGCCATCAGGTACACGGCATTCACGCCGCGCTCGGGCGCCGACCCATGGCACGAGACGCCGGCCGTGCGGATCTCGATCTCCATCCGGCCGCGGTGTCCGCGATACACACCGAGGTTGGTCGGCTCGGCGATGACGACGGCCTCGGGCCGGAGCCGGTCCTCATTGATGATGTACTGCCAGCAGAGCCCGTCACAGTCCTCTTCCTGAACGCTGCCGACCACCCACAGGGTGACATCGCGCTCGAGGCCGAGTTCTTTGATGATCCGGCCGCCGTAGACAATCGACGCCAGCGCGCCCTTCATGTCGCAGGCGCCGCGGCCGTAAATGATGCCGTCCTGCTCAGCGCCCTTGAAGGGATCAACGGTCCAGTTTGCAGGATTGCCCACATCCACCGTGTCGACGTGCGCGTCGAGGGCGAGCACTCGGGGTCCGCTGCCGACGCGGCCGAGGATGTTGCCCATCGGGTCGATGCGCACTTCGTCATAGCCGCTGGCGCGCATCTCCTGCTCGATGCGGCCGATGACCGCCTCCTCCTGGGAGCTGACGGACTTGATCGCAATCAAATCGCGCAGGAACCCGGCGAGGTTGCGTTCGTGCGTGCGCGCTTGCCGAAGGATCTGTTGATGCATGGTAGTGATGAAGGTGTTCCGGGCACGACATGTCGTGCCCCTACGCGCTCATTCCGAACCCCTAGTCGATGATCTCCCAATTCTTCTGATGCTTGTTCAGCTGTTTCGTCGTGTACGGATCCATGGGATGTTCGCGCTCCGGGATCTCCACGTGCTTGGGCATGCCGCACAGCTCGGTCGAGAAGTAGCGCTGACCAGTATCGCAGATCAGCGTGACGATCATCTTGAGCTCCGGGTGGCGTTTCGCGAGCTTGAGGGCGCCGGCGACGTTCGCGCCGGACGAGACGCCGCAGAACAGGCCTTCCTCCTTCGCCAGGCGCCTCGCCATGTCCATGGACTCGGCCGTGGTTGTCGTGACGATGCCGTTGAGAAGACTCACGTCGAGATTCTTCGGGACGAACCCGTCGCCGATGCCCTCGATGCCGTGCGGGCCCCATTCGCGGCGGCTGAGCAGCGGACACTCGGCCGGCTCAATGGCGAACATCTTGAGCGCCTTCCGCCGCTTGCGGATGAAGCGGCCCACCCCGGTCAGCGTGCCGCCGGTTCCCTGGGTCATGATGAAGGCGTCGATCTTGCCGCCGGTCTGTTCCCAGATCTCAGGCGCGGTGGTCTTAATGTGCGCGTCGATGTTGTCCGGATTGTCGAACTGCGCCGGCACGAAGTACTTCTTCGGGCTCTGCCGGCGGATCTCATCGAGCTTCTCGAGCGCCAGGTCCACGTCACTCTCCCCGCCGGGGGTATAGACCATCTGGGCGCCGTACGCGATATCCAGTTTCTTGCGCTCCTCCGACATGCCTTCCGGCATCACGATGATGCACGGGTAGCCCTTGACCGCCGACACAAACGAGCAGCCGATGCCCGCGTTGCCGGTGGAGCACTCGAGAATCGTCATGCCCTTCTTGAGCGCGCCGCGCTTCTCGGCGCGCGTGAACATGTTGTAGTAGATCCGGTCCTTGAGGCTGCCTGACGGGCTGAAGTACTCGACCTTGACGAGGATCTTCGCCTTCACCCCCTCGGCGGCCGGGATCCGATTGAGTTGGACGAGCGGGGTCCGCCCGATCGCGTCGAACACGGACGTGTGGTACTTGCGGGATGCGTTCCATTTCACAGGCACGTATGACTCCGTTCAGATATGAGTTGCAGATCCGCTATCGCTTAACCCCGAGAATCGCCCGTGCCGCCGGTGAATCCTTCATCGGCAGCGTGTACCGGCGAATGCCGTCGAACCGCCACAGGGCATTGGCGACGGCCCCCGCGGTCGGCACGAGGCCGATCTCGCCCACACCCTTGGCGCCGAACGGTCCCTCCGGCTCTCCGGATTCCACCAGGATAACCTTCACCTCCGGCATATCCGCCGCCCGGAGCAGGCCCAGCGAGCGGATTTTGAAAGACCGCGGCACGCCTTCGACCAGCGGCAACTCCTCGGTCAGGGCGTATCCGAGCCCCATGTGCACGGCCCCCTCGATTTGTCCTTCGACCAGATGGCGATTGATGATGCCGCCGACATCGTGGGCCGCAACGAATCGGCTCAATCGGCCCTGCTCGTCGAGAATGCACACCTGCGTGGCGAACCCGTACGTCAGGTGGGTCCGTGGCCGTTCGACCGGAGCGCCGAGCTCCGATGTGAAATCCACGAGATACTCACCGACGTAGCGGCGGCCAGCCAGGTCGCCCAGGCTCAATCCCCGATCGAGATCCGCGCGAAGCTGTTGGCCGGCTTTCTGGACGGCGCGACCGCCGAGCACGGTCGCACGTGACGCGGTCGTCATACCGCAGGGCGTCGGGAAACTCGTGTCGACCTCAACCCGCACCACTCGCGGATCTACACCGGCTGCGGCGCAGAAGATCTGGGTCATCACCGCGTAGAAACCCTGACCCATCTCGGTGAAGCCGCTGTGAATCGTGATCCGGCCTCCAGGGAGAATCTCGACCACCGCCTGGCCGGATTCGGGCATGCCGTTGCCGATGCCGACGTTCTTGATGCCGCATGCGATGCCGGCGTACTTCGACGAATAGAAGTCATCCTTCACCGCGAGCAGCGTCTGTTTGATCCCGACCGCGTGCTCGAACACCTCTCCTGTGCAGAACGTGTCGCCCACATCGACGGCATTGCGCCAGCGGATTTCCCACGGGTCAATTCCGGCCCGATCCGCGAGAATGTCGAGCATGCTCTCGATCGCGAACGCGGCCTGGTTCGCCCCGAACCCGCGCATCGCGCCGCACGGGAGGTTGTTGGTGTAGACGGCACGCGCCTCGACGTCTACGGCCGGAACTCTGTACGGTCCTGCAGCGTGGCCGGCCGCGCGCTCCAGCACCTTCGCGCCGACCGACGCGTAGGCGCCCTTGTCGCCTACGATGCGCGCGCGCACGGCTGTCAGGCGCCCGTCCCGGTCACAGCCCACCGTGTAGGTCAGCCGCATCGGGTGCCGCTTCGGGTGCAGCCGGATGCTCTCCTCGCGCGTCAGCGTCGCCTTGACGGGCCGGCCCGTGAGCCGCGCCATCAGCGCCACCTGGCCCTGGATGCTCAGGTCCTCCTTGCCGCCAAACGCTCCGCCGTTCGCAACGAGCGTCACGCGGACCTGGTCTTCGCTCAGGCCGAGAAACGAGGCGATCTGTCTCCGATCATCGAAGACGCCCTGACCCTGGGAGAAGACCTCCAGCTCCACGGGCACGGCATGCCGTGCCCCTACTTCATCGCGGGAAGGGGGATTCTGACCGCCTTCGCCCTGAGCTTGTCGAAGGGCTTCGGCGTGGCAAGCGGGACTCGGGACGGCGATCGCCGATTCGGGCTCGAGGAACGCGTGTTCGATCATCTGGGTCTCGAACGTGCGTGTCTCGACAAACGCTGACGTGGCGAGGCCGGCGTCAACATCGCCTCGGCGGATGACCGACGTCGAGAGCAGATTGTCGCGATCGTGATGCACAGGCGGCGCGCCAGAGGCAAGCGCGGCCTCTGGCGAGAACACGCCGGGTAACCGATCGTAATCGACCACGACGTGCTGGAGCGCAGCTCTGGCCGCGCGGTCGGAGGTCGCCACCACAGCCGCCAGAATGTCTCCGATGCCATGCGTGGTCTCGCCTTCGGCGACAAACAAGGGCCAGTCCTTCTCGATCAAGCCCTGATGCCGTTGGCCAGGCACATCAGCCGCCGTCAGCACCCGGACCACAGCAGGCTGGGCTTCTGCGCCGGCCGCATCAATTCGCTTCACGAGGATTCGTGGGTGTGGCGAAAAAAGAAACGCCCCATAGAGCATGTCCGGCACCTTCATGTCGTCGATGAAGGGACGGATGCCCAGCGCGAACTGCTCGGCGTCCTGACGGGGCAGGCTGCTGCCGATCGTCGCGCTGAAGTCCGGCTCCGGCAGCGGCTCTCCCTGAAGCGCCCTGGCGGCGAGATCGATGGCGTCGACGATCTTCACGTAGCCGGTGCAGCGGCAGATGTGATTGTTGAGCGCGCGCGCAATCTCCGCCCGCGTGGGGCGCGGCGTCCGATCGAGAAGGTGCTTGGCGCGGATGACGATGCCCGGAGTGCAGAACCCGCACTGCAGGCCGCCGGACACGGAGAACGCGTGGGCGAAGATGTGGCGTTCGCGCGCATCGAGACCTTCCAGCGTCACCACGGACCTGCCCGCGGCCTTGCGGGCTGGCACCGCGCATGAGGCGAGCGCGCGCCCATCGACGAGCACCGTGCAGCAGCCGCACGACCCCTGCGGAGCGCATCCGTTCTTTGGCGAAATGAGCCCGGCCTGTTCGCGCAGCACGTCCATCAGCGATGTCGTATCGTCGATCGCCGCCACGAAGGGCTGGCCGTTCAAGGTGAAAGTCAGCGGAGATGGCGTCGTGTTCGTGCTCATCGAGCCATGCGCTTCCACAACCGGGCAGCGGCGCGCGCCGCCAGCCGCTGCACGCGGGGAACATCGACGGTCGTTACAGATCCATCGCGGCAAATCCAGCGCCCGGCCGCCATCACGTGCCTGACGGTTCCGGGATGCAGACCCGTCAATGCGTGCCAGGCGACATTGGATCGGGAGAGGGGGGTGGGCGGGTCGTACTGGTGGACGACAAAATCGGCGACCGCACCCGGCTCGAGCGTGCCGAACGGCATCCCGAACAACAATGCCGCCAGCCGCTGCGAACCGTCGAGCAGACGGGGCGCAAGATCTGGGGCCGCCGGCCCGAGACGATCGCGCAGGCCGAAGTGCGCGGCCCGTGCCTCCTCGAACATGTCGGCGCGCCAGCCATCCGTTCCAAGCGCGGCGAAATCGCCGAAGCGCTCCACCGGCGCGTGCCCGACCCCGTTGTTCATGTTCGAACGGGGATTGTGTACGAGCCACGCTCCGGCGTCAGCGATCTGCGCGAGTTCACGCGGCGTCAGATGGACGCCGTGCGCAAGGACCGAACACTGGCTGAGCACTCCATGCCGCTCGAGTCGCTCAATGACGCCGCACTCGTGCCGTTTGGCCGTCAACGCCACGTCTTCCGGCGCCTCGGCGACGTGGATGTGGATCCCGCTCTGATGGTAGCGGACCAGATCACCAAGTGCAGCCAGGCTGCGATCCGAGAGCGTGAACGACGCGTGCGCCCCGACCAGACCGCGCACCAGAGGGTCGAGGCGGGTGGCCGACAGAAACCGATCGTTTTCGGCCAGCCCGGCATCGCGTCGCTGGCTGCCGCCGCGGTCACTCACCTCGTAGCACAACACGCCTCGAATGCCGACGGCCGCGAAGGCGTCACGGATGATGTCGAGCGATCCGGCGATCGCGTTCGGCGACGCATGATGATCGACGATCGTCGTCGTGCCGCATTGCACGGCCTCAATCGCGCCCACGAGCGCGCTGTAGTGGATCGACTCCTCATCGAGCGCCTCGTCGAGTTTCCACCAGATCTTGCGGAGAATCTCCGGGAAGTTCCTGGGTGGGGTCGGTGGTGCCGGCATGCCGCGCGACAGTGTCGAGTACATGTGCGTGTGCGCGCACACTTGACCTGGCATGATCAGCAAGCCCGTACAGTCCTCGACCGTCTCACCCCTGTGCGGACGCAGCGCCGTTCCGCGATCGACGATCGAGTCGCCGTCGACGCGCAGATCGGCTCGATCCACGCAGGGCGGATGAATGGTCGCAATCGAGGCGCCTTTGAGCAGCATGACGATCAGTTCCGAAGCGCGGCTTCGACCTCGCGGAGATCGGGCTGGACGTCATGCGGGCGCCCCGCAGCCTCGCTGGCGGATCGGATGTCCTTCAAGCCGTTGCCGGTGATAACGGCGACCACGCTGGAATCGGCCGGGACAAGACCCTGGGCGACCGCCCGCCGCAGGCCCGCGATGCCGGCGACGCCGGCCGGTTCGCCGAAGATGCCGCCGAGACGTGCTGTGAGGCGCATGGCCTCGAGAATCTCCTGATCCGGAACAGCGATCATCACGCCACGCGACGCGCGAACCCACGCGAGCGCCCGCCGCCAGTTCCGGGGCGTGCCGACGGCAATGCTATCGGCGACGGTGTCCGCCTCAGACGGAACGAGATCGGCCTTCGCCTCGAACGCCTTGACGATAGGAGAGGCGCCATCGGCCTGTACGCCCAGCAGGCGGGGAAGCGTTCGGACCAGGCCCAGCCGCTTGAACTCGTGCAGACCCTTGCCAATCCCGCCAATCGTGCAGCCGTCTCCCACCGACACGACCACCCAATCGGGCAGTTCGCCGCCGAGCGGTCCGCCCGCCGCGAACTGTTCCGCGATCTCCAGACCCGCGGTCTTCTTCCCTTCGACCAGATACGGATTCGTGCCGCTGTTGCGGTTGTACCAACCGAAGCTGCCGCAGGCCTCCCGACACAACTCGAAAGCCTGTTCGTAGCTGCCGGCCACCCGGAAGACCGTAGCCCCGAAGATTAGCAACTGCGCGATCTTCGGTTCCGGCGCTCGTTGCGGCACGAAGATCACACTGCGCATGCCAATCGACGCCGCCAGGCCGGCCAGCGAAGACGCCGCGTTCCCGGTCGACGCGCACGCGATGGTGTCGTAGCCGAACTCGCGGGCCTTCAGGACGCCCACGGAACTGGCGCGGTCCTTGAACGAGCCGGTCGGGTTCCGCCCATCGTCTTTCAGAAACAAACGGCGAACGCCGACCGCGTCGGCGAGGCGCGGCGCGTCGTAGATCGGTGTCCAGCCCACACGAAGCGGCGGCAGCGTCGCGGCGGGATCGACGGGAAGCAGTTCCCGGTACCGCCAATGATCGGACGGACGCCGGCTGAGGGCGTCGAGTGTGAGGATTGGTTTGATCGCGTCGTAGTCGTGCCGGACATCCAGGATGCCCTGTGGGCCGCAGACGCCACAGGTCTGGATGTCGCCCGGAGGGTAGGATCGGCCGCAGACGATGCAGACCAGTTCAGTGATCATCTCTTGCGAAACAGTAGCGCCCGCGTGCGGCGCGGGTCAAATCGGTGCGTCTACGAGATGAGCACAATCTTGCCGAATGCGCCGGGCTCCATCACGGCCCGGTGGGCGTCTGACGCCTGCTCCAGCCGGAACTCCCGCCCGACGACGGGCGTCAGCGTGCCGTCGCCAAGTCCGGCGGCAAGCTCCTCGTGGATCTGTGCCATCTCCGATGCCGACACGTTGCCGAGGGTCATTCCCAGCACCGCCCCGTCCTTCACCATCGTCTGCCGCGCATCGATCTCGACACGGCCGCGGTTGCCGACCACGACCACGCGCCCCTTGAGCGCGAGCAGGCCCAGGTCGTTGTCCAGATTGATGTTGGCCAGCATCTCGATGATGACGTCCACGCCCTGGTTGCGCGTGGCCGCGAGGATCTCAGCGAGGTACGAGGGCGACGTGTGATCGAATACCTGTGTCGCACCCTGTGCACTCGCCAGACCGAGGCCACGGGCCGTGCCCGCTGTTGCGAACACCCTCATGCCATGCGCGCGCGCCAACTGGATGGCGGCGATGCCGACAGCGCCGCTCCCGCCGTGCACGAGCACTGTTTCGCCGGCACGCGATTGCGCGCGGGAGAACAGGGCCCGATGCGCCGTGGCGTACGGGACGCCGATGGCGGCGCCCTGAGCGAACGAGAGTGAAGCGGCGAGCGGATGAACCTGGTGCGCCAGACACACCGCCCGCTCTGCGTATGCGCCGCTGTACCCGCCGCAAGCCGTTCCGCTGAAGTACACGCGTTCGCCGCACGCCCGGCGGTCGACACCAGGGCCCACTGCCTCTATCACGCCGGCGCCGTCGGTTCCCGGCGTATAGGGAAGCGTCGGCCTGCGGCCCTGAGAGCCTGATCGGATGTACGTATCGACGGGATTAACGCCCGCGGCATGGACCCGTACGAGCACTTCTCCAGCTCCAGTTTGGGGATCCGGAACCTCTTCGAGTGTGAGCACTTCAGGCCCGCCCGTCTCACGCACGCAAATCGCCTTCATCGCTGTTCTCCCATCCTAGGATCGGCCCGCCCGATCGGTCGCCAGTGGAATGGTATGATCGCATCATCACACGTGATTCGTGAAGGATAGCGTCACCATGTCGCCCGTGCAGCGTCACAACACCATCGGCGTTCACATAGGCCACATCCAGGTCGGCGGAGGCGCCCCCATCGTCGTCCAGTCCATGTGCAACACGGACACGGCCGATGTGTCCGCCACCGTGAGCCAGTGCCTCGAACTTTGGCAGGCTGGCTCCGAGATGCTGCGTGTGACGGTGAATCTGCCCGAGGCGGCGGAGGCTGTGCCGTCGATCAAGGCGCGGTTGGCGCAGGCTGGTTGCCTGGCCCCCCTGATTGGCGATTTTCACTACAACGGCCACATTCTGCTGACGAAGTTTCCGGCGTGCGCCGCGGCGCTCGACAAGTACCGCGTCAACCCGGGCAACGTCGGCACCGGTCGTCGTCGCGACGAGCAGTTCGCGACGATCTGCAAAGTGGCGGTTGACCACGACAAGCCCATCCGCATAGGCGTCAACGGCGGCTCACTCAATCAGGAGCTCGTCACGCGCAAGATGCAGGAGAACACCGAGCACACTCTCGGCCTGACCTCCGGCGAGATTATCAACGAGTGCCTGGTCGTGTCCGCGCTCGAATCGACTGCGCTGGCCATCGAAAACGGAGTGCGACCCGATCAGATCATCATCTCGTGCAAGGTGTCGAAACCGCGCGATCTGATCGACGTCTACCGGGAGCTCGCCCGGCGCACCAGCCAGCCGCTGCACCTGGGTCTGACCGAAGCGGGAATGGGCATCAAGGGCCTGACATGGTCGGCGTCGGCGATGGGGGTGCTGCTCCACGACGGCATTGGCGACACCATCCGGATCTCGCTCACGCCGCGCCCTGGCGGTGACCGCCGCGACGAGGTGTACGCGTCGTGTGAATTGTTGCAGGCGCTGGGGCTGCGCGCCTTCGCGCCGAGCCTGACGGCGTGCCCGGGATGCGGTCGAACCACAAGTACGACGTTTCAGCAGCTGGCCGAACAGATTCAGGACTACGTGCACGAGATGATGCCGGTGTGGAAGGCGCGCCACGAGGGCGTCGAGCACATGACGCTCGCCGTGATGGGCTGCGTCGTCAACGGTCCGGGAGAATCCAGGGCCGCCAACATCGGGATCAGCCTCCCCGGAACCGGCGAGGCGCCGGCCTGCCCCGTGTTCATCGATGGGGAACACGCCACGACGTTGCGCGGCACCTACGACGAGCTGTCTGCGGCGTTCAGGACTCTGGTTGACGAATATGTGGATACGAAATACGTGAGGAAGTAGGTAGACGGGATTCGGGGCTCGGGGGCTACGCGTAGGGGCGCGGCATGCCGCGCCCGAACACGAAAGAACCGGGGCCGGGACATTCATCCCGACCCCGGTTCGTCTATCTCAATCAGTTGCGCGGACCCGTTGCGCTACTTCGCCGCGCCGAGGCTGACCGGCTTCGCGCTTCCGTAGTAAATCCCGTTGAACAGGAGCTTGAACGTGGCGTGCGGCTGCGCACGGAACGTCACTTCCGGCGCCAGCAAGATCAACTTGCCCTTGCCGATGGTGGCTTCCGCGGCGACCGTGAGGCCATTCAGGTACTGCTGCCCCCACGCCCACCCGCTCTTGAGCGGCTTGTCGGTCGCGAACCACGCCACCGTCTTCACGCCCTTGAGCGCCGCATCCGGCCCCAACTTGAGCGCCGGATCGTTCTCCCACATCACCGCAACCTGATCGCCAAAGCCGTAAGCGAGCGGGTCGGTCGTGTCAACGCTCGCCGTCAGCAGCGAGCCCGGCACGTAGAACTTGTCGTTGGGCAGCCGGCGTTCGACGCCGCCCACCATTTCGACGAGACCATTGCTGACCGGAAGTCCGAAGTGAGCGGCCAGGCTCGTCGAAGTCCCGATGGTAATGATCGTGCCGCCATCCTCAACGAACTTCTTGAGAATCGGGATCGTTGTCGCGGCGGTGATCCGGCCCTGGCGCCCCTGGAATTCCGCAGGGACTGTCGACTGCGCGGCACCGCCGCGTCCGCCAGCCGCCGGCATGTCGCCGCCAGCGCCGCCGCCCCGTCCGCCGCCACCCGCTTCGCCAGGCGCACCAGGAATCGCGCCGCCCGGGAAGATCAGCACGTCGTACTTCTGCGCCAGATTGCCGGCATCGAGCGCCGGCGGGAAGACCAGTTCGAAACTGGTCGGATACGCCTGTTCGAAGATCCAGCGGATCCATCCGGATGGCATCGAGCCGCCGTACTGGTCCACCAATCCGATCCGAACCGGATTCAGTTTCAACGCCTCACCTGTCGGCTTCGTGGTGGTCGCGTCGAAGGTCACCCCGAGGTCGGTCGCGAGCTTCTCGACGAGGGCCTTGGTCGTTGGTTTCGCCGGCACGTAGATCGCGCCGACCTCGTACGTCTTACCCGCTGTCGTGAACGCCGACTTCAGCCAGTACACGTCTTCCTTCGCCGCCAGCAGCTTCGAGGTCGCCGTGAACCCGTCGGTGAGGCGGTGGCTCAGCAGGTACCCGACCGCCGAGCCCTTGCCCGCCGTCACTTTGCCGCCGCCGAGCTTGATCGGCGCAAGCGGGAGCGCCTCGAACGGACCATCAAACGCCTCGAGAATCCGGTCGAACTGCACGCCCATCTGGAAGGCGAGCGTGTAGCCGGTGATGTCGTAGGGCGGCCGCGGCGGGCCACCGGGATACTGGAAGTCGTTCGGGTGATCCTGCGGTTCGAGCATGTCGCGCAGGTGCGGGCGGAACGCCTGTGCGGCCTTGATCACATATGACCCTGCCGGATACGACTTGCCGCCGACGGTGAACGCCGCGGTCGCGCGGTGAACGACGACGCCATCCTTGATGAGGGCGTTGACGAACCGCGTCGTTGTATTGAAGTCGGCTTGATCGGACGGGAGGATGTATCCGCGTGGATCACGCCGCTCGGGAGTCAGCATCGCTTTGTAGTACTTCGGATCGGCGCCTCCGCGCCCGCCACCGCCTCCGCGCCCGGCCCCAGCCGCGCCGCGCCCGCCAGATGCCGCCTCGGTATCCTTCGCCAGCTGGGCCTTAGCCTCGTCGATCCAGTCGGGCTGGATGGTCCAATTGTCGCGGCTGCCGCGATCGATCGAGTTCCGGCCCGCCTTATAGATGCGGAACAGGAAGTCTTCCCGATGCTTCGACGCGATATCCAGGATCGCCCGGTTGGCCGACATGATGTAGTCGATCGCCTGGCGCTGGTGCCACACTTCCTGCGGAGGAATGGGCATCGGCAGGTCCTGGTGCGGCAACTGTTTGTCCAGCACCAGACCGAGCGGGGCGGGCGTCGGGTTGCCGCTGATCTCGGTGAGGATTCCGATCATGTTGTGGAAACCGGTCGTCGTCCGTTCGCCGCCGTTGTACCACGTGGAGTAGGACGCCTCGGACCGCATGGCGGCGCCCGCCTTGCCCTCGGTGACGAACCGGTTGTGGATGGAGGCAGCCACCAGGTCGATCCCCATCGGCACCAGCGGGTCCTCGTTGTAGTTGAACGGATCGCGGAACGGCGGCACAAAGAGCACCGCGCCGGCCGGACCGGTCTGGTGCTGGTTGTACATGATCTGCGGGATCCACTCGATGTAGAGCTGGCGGTTGATCGCTTCGGTCTCGGAGAGGTTGTTCGCGTACGAGTCGCGGTTGTTGTCGTGGCCGGCGTACTTCTGGTAGAGCACCGGCAGCTGTCCGGTCGACCGCCGCTTCTCGTCGGGTTCCCGCATGTACCAGTTCGACACCAGGTCCATGCCGTCGGGATTGACCGGTACGAGCAGCGTGATCACGTCATTGAGAAACCGCAGCGTCTCGGGGTCGTTCTGGCTCGTCATCTGATGGGCGAACGTGAACAGACCCTGCGCGTTGATGCACTCGGTGGCGTGCAGGCCCCCATCGAGCCACACCACCGCCTTGCCCTCGGCCGCGAGCTTGTGCGCCTCGTCGTCGGTGAGGCCTTCGGCGCGCGCGAGCTTCTGGGAAATTTCCTTGTAGCGCGCCAGCTTCTTGTGATTTTCCGGCGAGGTGATGATCGCCATGATCATCGGCTTGCCCTCGGCGGTCTTGCCAATCTCGACCACCTTGAAGCGATCCGACTCCTGGGCCAGCTTGCCGAAGTACTCGCGCAGCTGGGAGTAGTTCGCCAGGAAGTAATCATCGCCGGCGGTGTACTGCTTACCGCCCGTCGTGAACTGGGGCGGTGTGATCTTGCCCTGGGTGTGAACGGCCGGGGCCGCCATCGTCAGCGCCATCAGCAGCGCAAACAAGACGGCCATTCTCCTGTGAAACATCGACACATCCTCTCTCTGGGGTGGACAGACAATACGGCGCGCGTACGATAGCGCGTTTGGCCGCCAAAATCCACAGGCAGGCAGCAGCCGAATGTCGTTCACTTATTGAGTGTGGAGCTGTTCAGGCAGGCGTGGGGCCCGCCGACCGCGACACGGCCGGCGGGCGATCTGTTCGAAGGACTCTGAAGCAGACTCCCGTCTACTTCTTGATCTTCGTCTTGGCTGTAACCACCTTGGCGGTCTTGATGTTCGTGATGGCCTCGTGCTGGCCCTTCGCGTCATCCTTGCAGGTCGCTGTCACCCGGTCGCCGGCCTTGAAGCTCGCCAGTTCCGCGATCGCTTTCCCCTGAACCGGCATCGTCACCGACTTGTCGCCGACTTTCAGCGTGATCGTCTTGGCGGCCGCGTCGCTCGAGACCACCTCGGCGCTGACGGGGTGAGTGGTCGCCTTGACCGTCGTGCTCTTTGTCTTGACAGTGGGTCCCTGAGCGCTTGCCACTGAAGCGGCCAACGCGAGCGCCACGAAAAATACGGGAATCTTCTTCATCGCTGTCTCCTTGTTACGTGTGATTGATAAAGTCCGTGTGAGGGAGTGGATGAGGGCATCCACCGGTTTGCTGCGTCCGCCACGTTCGCTACGTCTCCTGCGTCTCCCGAGTCAAACGCACCAGGCGCGGGGGCTAGCGCCTAGTGGACGGTCGGCAAGCGCCATTCGAGGGCCTCAAGGCCACCCGGGGGCTTTCTCGAATCCGATCGTCAAGTTCCGCCGGTCCCCAACTGCGGAGGAGGTGTGGGGGCTGTTGCAGCCGGGAACCGGCGGTCCCTGACACCAGAGACAGCAACCCTTGTGCCAAGGCCTGGTGACGACCGGAGAGGCACGAAACGGCCAATTCAGGCGCGTTTTAGTGTGGCGGCAGGCGAGGTTCGGCACCGAACGCCGGCATGGGCGCCACACCGGGGCGGGACTGCTACCGCCATCTGAAGACCTCTCCGTCCTCCTGCTGCTTGCTTCGGCCTCACTGCTGGATGCGAGCGACGGCATGACGCTTCCGGGTCGTGATCCTGGCGAATGCCGGAATCCAGCCCCGGCGCCTCGACGCGCCGCTGTGCGGCGTACTGGCTCTTCCGTCTTCTTTGTCCCTGCTGCATAGCTGATCGCCAGAGCTGGTTACGCCCCGGTACCGGGTTAGAATGCCCCGATTTGTCGGGCGCACCTCGTCAACTGGCGCATGAATGGTCTGGCTGGGGGAGAGCGGTATGAAAAGACTGGCTGTGACGTTGGCACTTCTCGTGTGGGTTCTCGTCTTGAATCCGGCCGGGGCCGTTCGCGATCCTCAGGCGGCGGGCGACCGGCGCGCGATGGGCCTCGCGGATATCGTGGCCTGGAAGAACGTGGGCGCGACGGCGATTTCCAACGACGGGCGCTGGCTCGCGTATCGAATGTCGCCCATCGAGGGCGACAGCGATGTGATCGTCCGTGCGACCGATGGCGACAAGGTCTACACGTTCCCGGTGGGTGAATCGCCATCGGCCGCCGGCGGCCCCGCGTCCTCTGGCGGGATCGGCCCGCCTCCGGCCACGCTGCGCTTCTCCGAGGATGCGAAGTGGGTCGCCTTCATGGTGTATCCGACTCGCGCCGAGAGTGCGCGACTCCGGCGGCAGCGGCGCCCGATCCAGGCCAAAGTGCAGTTGCTCGATCTCACCTCCAGCAAGGACCTGACAATCGAGAATGTCCGCCGCTTCGTCTATGCCGGTGAGCGAGGCGGCTGGATTGCCCTGCAGAAGGCGCCGGCGACCGGCGGCGCAGCCGGAGGAGCGGCGGGCGCGGCAGCAGGGGCGCCAAGTGGCGCGCCGGCAGCCGGCGCGGTCGCGGGCGGCGCGAGTGATCGGCCGAAAGGTACCGACCTCATCCTGCACGGGCTTACAACGGGGCTCGATCTCAACATCGGCAACGTCGCCGAGTTCGCCTTCGACAAGAGCGGCCGCTGGCTTGCGCTCATCATTGACGCCCCCGAGAAGGCCGGCAATGGCGTGCAGTTGCGGGACATGGAATCCGGCGTGGTGACGGTGCTCGACAGCGACAAGGCGTCCTACGAACGCCTGGCGTGGACCGAGAAGGGCGACGGCCTCTCCGTCGTGAAGGGCTCCGACGACAAGCGCTACAAAGACAAGGTTTACGCCGCCATCGGGTTCACCGGCTTCGGTGCGGCCGAACCCCGGAAGACGATCTACGACCCGGCCACCGACAAGGGTTTCCCCGAGGGGATGGCGATCAGTCCCGCGCGAGGTGCGACCTGGGCCGAGGACCTGAGCGCCCTGCTATTTGGCATTCACTCGCTCAAGAAGGCCGACGCGAAGCCCGAGGCCAGACCTGTCGACCCTGGCGCCGAGGCGCCAGCACCGTTGGCGGCATCCGGCGCCCAAGACGACGAAAAGGTGGACCTGGTCCTCTGGCACTACAAGGATCCGCGCCTGCAGTCGCAGCAGCAGGTGCAGGAGGAGACGGACAAGAACTTCAGCTTCCTGTCCGTCTACAGGGTCAACGACAAGAAGTTCATCCGCCTCGCTGACGAGACGGTGCGCAGCGTGAACCCCGCGCCGAAGGAGAGGTTCGCGATCGGACTCGACGTCCGCGCGTACGAATTGATGAGCAACCTGGACGGTCGGCGCTATCAGGACGTGTACGTCATCAACATGCAGACAGGCGAGCGGAAGCTGGCGCTCAAGAAGGCCCCGAACATGGGTCAGCCATCGACCGATGGTACGAAGTTCTACTACTACCTCGATGGCAACTACTTCGCGTACGACATGGCGTCTGGGAAATCGGTGAACCTGACGGCGACAGTGCCGACCTCCTTCATCGACACCGAAGACGACCATAACGTCGCCAAGCCGCCGCGGCCTGCCCTCGGCTGGACGAAGGACGCCGACGCCGTGCTTCTGTCGGACGGGTGGGACATTTGGAAGGTGCCCGTGGCGGGTGGCGCCGCGGTCAATCTGACGGTGAACGGCAAGAGGGACGGCATCCGCTACCGCTCAATCCTCCGCCTCGATCCGGACGAGCGTGGCGTCGACTTCTCCGTGCCACGCTACGTGGCGACATTCGGGGAATACACGAAGAAGGGCGGCGTCGCCAGGCTCGATCCGGGCAAGACCGGCGTACAGCTGTTGCTGTGGGACGATGCCAGCTTCAACGTGCAGAAGGCGGGCAAGGCAGACGTCTACTTCTACACCAGGTCCACGTCCAAGGATCCGGCAGATTTCTACGTCACCGACGCCTCGCTCAAGCCCGGCCGGAAGATCACGGCGGTTGACGAACAGGTGAAAGCGTTTGCCTGGTCGAGCGGCTCAATGCTCGTGGACTACACCGTGACACTCGGCAAGGGGCTGCCGCCAAAGAAGCTGCAGGGGTCGCTGTTTCTGCCGGCAAACTACGAGAAGGGCAAGACGTACCCGACGATTGTTTACATCTACGAGAAACTCACGCAAGGTCACAACAGCTTCACGACGCCCACGGCGAACGGCTTCAACAAGTCGGCCTACACGAGCAACGGATACGCGGTGCTTCAGCCAGACATCACCTACAAAGTGAACGACCCTGGTGTGTCGGCCGTGGCGTGCATCACGGCGGCCCTCAAGGCGGCCATCGCGACTGGCGTCGTCGATCCCAGGCATGTCGGGCTACAAGGTCATTCGTGGGGCGGGTACCAGACGGCATTTGCCGTGACCCAGACCGACCTGTTCGCCGCCGCCATCGCCGGAGCGCCGCTGACGAACATGGTCAGCATGTACAGCCTGATCTACAAGAACTCCGGCAGCACGAACCAGCCGATCTTCGAGAGCAGCCAGGGGAGATTCCTTGGCGGCTACTGGGACAACTGGGAGGCGTACGTCCGCAACTCGCCGGTCAACTTCGCGAAGAACGTCAAGACGCCGCTCATCATCCTGCATAACGACAAGGACGGCGCCGTGGATTTCACGCAGGGGGTCGAGTACTACAACACGCTCCGGAGACTCGGAAAGAACGTGATCATGCTGGAGTACGTCGGCGAGAACCACGGCCTGGCGAAGCGGGCGAACCAGCAGGACTACACGATCCGCATGAAGGAGTTCTTCGACCACTACCTGATGGGCAAGCCCGCGCCCAAGTGGATGACCGACGGGGTGCCGAGGCTCGAGATGGAGGACCATCTCAAGGAGCGGGCGGCGTTGAAGAAACCCCCGGTCCCGGAGAAGGCCAAGGAACCGGTCAAGAAGTAGACGGTACTGACTGCAGATCACCGACTGCTGCGTGAGCGGGGACGCGGAGGAACCGTCGTCTCGCTCGTGCTGGGCTGCTAAGATACTTGCGTGGCCCGGATGCTGTTGGCGGATGTTGTGGAGACGCTCGAAGCGAAGGCAGGCCACCTGCCTGGTCTCGACGCCCACCTGAGCATGGCGCCACGGCCTCGCTTCGGCTGGAAGCCGGGTTTCGCGCCGGAGAGCGCGAGACTCGCGGCCGGCCTGATCCTCCTGTTTCCGCTCGACGGTGACGCCACAGTCCTGCTGACCAAGCGCTCGGCGAGTATGCCGCAGCACAGCGGCCAGGTGTCGCTGCCGGGCGGCGCGGTCGATCCCGACGAGACAATTGAGGCCGCGGCGCTCAGAGAGGCCTATGAGGAGGTCGCGCTCGACCCGTCCGCGGTGCGGGTCGTCGGGCGCCTGACCCCGGTGCATATCGCCGTCAGCGGTTTCGTGTTGCATCCGGTCGTCGGCACGATGACGGGACGTCCGGCCGTGCACGTCGCTTCGACGGAAGTTGATCGACTCATCGAGGTACCGGTGGCGGACCTGGTCAATCCCGCCCGCCATCGCCGCACTACGCGCATCAGAGACGGGATCGAGATTGAGATGCCGTTCTTCGATGTCGGTGGCGAGCAGGTGTGGGGCGCGACGGCGATGGTGCTGGCCGAACTGGTCGCGTTGTTGGGAGTGGTGCCTCACCCCTGACGAATATGAAGGGACCGTGGCGAATTGCCGCCCCAGACCGCCGGGCGCTGCGGCTGGCCGTAGGGGCACGGCATGCCGTGCCCTTACGTTGAGATCGAGACCACAGAAGGCCAGACCAGAACGAATCGTGCCAAACTGTGGAAATCTAACCGGTCCCCAATCCTAGGAGTTGAGTCTTGTCACCCACTCGCAAGCCATCTGATCCCACGTTGCTGGATATTATCGAGCACGCCCCGGCCGACCAGGCGGGCGACGGGGACACGGGATGGCCGTCCGCCGGGACGGGATGGCCGCCAATGGGCAACTGGCCTCCGGCCGGTGATCGCCGCTCGTCGGCAGGCGGGCGTGAATCGGTCGTCGCGCTGCACGAGATCGCCCAGGAGAAGTACCTCAACTACGCCCTGTCGGTCATCACGTCTCGCGCGCTGCCCGACGTTCGCGACGGGTTGAAGCCCGTTCAACGGCGCATCCTCTTCACGATGTGGCAGCAGAATCTCACCGCCGACACCAAGTGCCGGAAGTGCGCGAAAGTCGTCGGTGATGTGATGGGGAGCTTCCATCCGCACGGCGATTCGGCCATCTACGACACGCTGGCCCGGATGGCGCAGTCCTTTTCGCTGCGCTACCCGTTGATCGACGGATCGGGCAACTTCGGATCGCTCGATGGTGACGCGCCAGCCGCGATGCGCTACACCGAATGCCGCCTGGCTCGGCTGTCGGACCAGATGCTCGAGGAGATTGATCACGACACGGTGCCGTTCAGGCCCAACTATGACGGGACCAAGACCGAGCCGGTCGTGCTGCCGGCCAGGCTGCCCAACCTGCTGGTCAACGGCGCGACAGGGATTGCCGTCGGGATGGCCACCAGCGTGCCGCCGCACAATCTCGGCGAGGTCTGCACGGCGCTGCTCAGGCTGCTCGACAATCCCGATCTGACCAGCGTCCAGTTGTGCCGGTACGTGAAAGGCCCGGATTTCCCGACTGGCGGCCACGTGCTCAACAGCGCCGAGGAACTCAAGACGATCTACCGGACCGGATCCGGCAGCATCCGCGTGCGGGGCACCTGGGAGTCGGGGCCGACGACGCGCGGAGGCAAGACGCTGTTTGTGACGAGCATCCCGTACATGGTGAACAAGGCGCAGTTGGTCGAGCGCATTGCCGAGGTCGTGCTCAGCCGGAAGTTGCCGCCGCTGGTGGACGTCAAGGACGTGTCGACCGACGATGTGCGGATCCAGTTGGAGTTGAAGAAGGACGCCGACGAGAAGATGGTGATGGCGTACCTGTGCAAGCACACGCCGCTGCAGACCTCGTTCCCGGTCAACCTGACGTGCCTGATCCCGACCGAGAATCCCGAGATCGGCCGCCCCGATCGCCTCGATCTCAAGTCGATCCTGTGGCACTTCCTGCACTTCCGCCTCGATGTGGTGACCAGGCGGCTCGAGCACGAACTGGCGTCGCTCAACCGGCGCATTCACGTGCTCGAGGGCTTCGAGAAGGTGTTCGACGTCCTCGACGAGATCATCCGCATCATCCGGAAGTCGGATGGCAAGGCGGACGCGGCCGGCAAGATCATGGCGCGGTTCGAGCTCGACGCCGAGCAGACCGATGCCATCCTCGAGCTGAAACTCTATCGGCTGGCGCGGCTGGAAATCCTGGCCATCCGGACTGAGCTGGATGAGAAGCGGAAGCGGGCACGACAGATTGGTTCGCTGCTGAAAGAC
The DNA here is from genome assembly GCA_026393755.1 of Acidobacteriota bacterium. Classification (NCBI taxonomy): domain Bacteria; kingdom Pseudomonadati; phylum Acidobacteriota; species Acidobacteriota bacterium. The sequence goes on along the minus strand of JAPKZO010000017.1, from coordinate 182,053 downwards.
GAAGACAGCCGCTGGAAGCTGGTGCGCGCCGACATCGAGGCGTTGCTGAAGCAGCACGGGTCAGCGAAGGCCGACCCCCGGCGCACATTGATCGAATCGGTGGAGGAGATTGAATACTCGGCCGACGACTTCATCGTCGAAGAAGACAACGTCGTGATCGTCTCGCGCGACGGGTGGGTAAAGCGGCAGAAGGAAGTGAAGGACCTCTCGGCGACCCGCCTGAGAGAAGGGGATGCCGTGATGGCCGTGCTGCCGGGGAGCACGCGTGCGTCGGTGGTGTTCCTGACCAATTTCGGCGTGGCGTACACGGCGCGAATCGTGGACACACCGGCTTCGACCGGGTATGGCGAACCGATTCAGCGGTTGTTCAAGTTCCGGGACGGCGAGAAGGTCGTGGCGGCGTTCAGTCTGGATCCTCGAGTGGCGCCGGATATCGAGCCGCACAAGGAAGGGGAGGTGCCGCCGTGCCACGCCGTCGCCGTCACCAGCGACGGGTACAGCCTTCGATTCGGGCTGGACGGGTTCGTGGAGCCGAGCACCCGGGCCGGGCGCCGGTTTGCTCGCCCGTCGGAGGGCGTCGAGGTGGTCGGGGTGGCGAAGATCGAGGGCTCCGAGACGATCATTGCGGCGACGGCTCAGGCGCGGGCGATGCTCTGCAAGGTGGACGAGATCAACTTCCTCTCGGGGCCGGGCAAGGGCGTCATTCTCATCAAGCTGAATCCGGACGAAGACCGGGTGCTGGGATTCATCGCCTCGACCGGCGATCGCGATCTGCTGACCGTCGAGACGAGCCGGGGCGCCGAGCAGACCATCAGCACGACCAAGTACGAAGTGACCGGCCGCGGGGGCAAGGGCCGGGAACTTCTGCAACGGGGACAGTTCACACGCATCGTGCCCGTGGATCTGGCGGCGCCGGCTGCGCTCGACGGTCCGGGAGAGTGACGGAAGGCAGAAGAGGGGAAAATACACCTCAAGTACGCTAAGATCAATCAATCATCTGTGTGTGGGTGGTCCACCCGAGGCCGGCCGTTGGCTGGCTTCTCTGGCGGCGCCCATTTTTCGACTGCCAGAGTCCCGACGCCTACTGAATGCCGACCTACACCGCCAAAGACATTACCGTTCTGGAAGGCCTCGAGCCGGTCCGGAAACGTCCTGGCATGTACATCGGCGGGGTCGGGTCAACTGGACTCCATCATCTGGTCTGGGAGATCCTCGACAACGCGGTCGACGAGGCCATGAATGGCCACGCCTCGAACATCGCGGTCACGCTGCACGAAGACGGATCGTCGGTCACGATCACAGACGATGGGCGCGGGATTCCGGTCGACAAGCATCCGCAGACGAAGAAGAGCGCGCTCGAAGTGGTCTTTACGACGCTGCACGCGGGCGGCAAGTTCGAGCCGGGCAACTACAAGACCGCCGGCGGCCTGCACGGCGTCGGCGCGAGCGTGGTCTGCGCGCTGTCGAAGGAGCTCGTGGTCACCGTCAGGCGCGACGGCGCGTCGTGGGAGCATCGGTTCAAGCAGGGCATTCCGCAGGGCACGGTCAGGAAGCTCGGCGCGGCCCGCGGGACCGGGACGACGGTCTTCTTCAGACCGGATGCGACGATCTTCCCCAAGGTGGAATTCGATGCCCCGACGATTCGGGAGCGGATCGACGTTGCGAGCTATCTGCACAAGGGCGTCAAGATCGTCTTCGAGGATCAGGTGGCCGGATCGAAGGAGACCTTCGAGCACAGCGATGGTCTCGAGGCGTACCTGAGAGCGATCATCGCGGCGGGGTCCTTGCGCCCGGTCCACGAAGCCCCGTTTGTGCTGAATCGCGACAACGGGCTCAGGCTGGATCTCGCTCTTCAGTGGACCGAATCGACCGACGAAGTCATCCGCAGCTACGTCAACGGCATCCCGACCGGATCGGGAGGCACGCACGAGAACGGGCTTCGCGCGGGACTGACCAAGGCGGTGCGCAACTTCATCGAGACGCACAACCTCACGCCAAAGGGCGTAACGCTCACCGCCGACGACATCCGCGAAGGCCTGGTCGGCGTCCTCAGTATCTTCATCGAAGAGCCCCAGTTCCAGGGGCAGACCAAGGATCGGCTGAACAACCTGGAGCTCCTCTCCGCGGTGGATTCGGCCGTCAGGCCCCCGCTCGAGCACTGGCTCAATCACAACATCAGCGTGGCCGAGGCGATCGTCGGCCGGATCATCCTGGCGGCCCGCGCGCGCGAGGCGAGCCGCGCCGCGCAGCAGGCCATCACGCGCAAGAGCGCGACGTCGAGCCGGCTCAATCTTCCGGGCAAGCTCAGCGACTGCTCATCGTCTAATCGCGACGATTCCGAATTGTTCATCGTGGAAGGCGATTCGGCCGGCGGATCCGCCAAGCAGGGCAGGGACCGCTCGAAGCAGGCGATCCTGCCGCTTCGCGGCAAGGTGCTCAACGTCGAGAGCGCGTCGGTCGCGAAGGTGCTCGAGAACAAGGAACTGTCAGACCTGGTGACCGCGCTCGGGTGCGGGATCGGCAAGAACTTCGACATCACCAGGCTTCGGTACGGCCGCGTCATCATCCTGGCCGACGCCGATTCGGACGGCAACCATATCGCGACGCTGCTGCTCACCTTCATCTACCGGCACATGTCGCCGCTGATGACGGCCGGCCGCGTCTACCTGGCGCAGCCGCCGCTGTACCGCATCGACATCGGCAAGGAGACGCACTGGGCGCTCGATGACGGCCAGAAGAGCGCTATCCTGAAACAGCACGCCAAAGGGCGCGGCACGCCGGAAATCACGCGTTTCAAGGGCCTTGGCGAGATGATGCCGAAAGTCCTGTGGGAAACCACATTGAACCCGAAGACCCGCCGGCTCCTCCGTGTGGAGGTGGCCGACCAGATTGTCACCGATCGCGTCATCAACGAGCTGATGGGCAAGGAACCCGCGGCGCGCTACCGCTTCATCATGGAGCGTGCCGAGGATGCCCGCGAGCTGGACGTCTAAGAGAAGGAGCGAGGCATGGCCTCTGAAGAACGTTCGCTGAAGATTGCAGTACTGATTGACTTCGACAATATCGAGATTGGCGTCAAGACGACGTTGAACCGGGAGTTCGACGTGGGCGCGGTGCTCGATGCCGTCAAGGAGCGGGGCGAGGTCGTCACCAAGGTCGCCTACGGCGACTGGAAGCGCGTCGGGGATTACAGCCGGCTGCTGACGCAGCACGCCGTGCGGATGGTGCAGCGCAACATGACGCCCGGCGGCGACAAGAACGGCGCCGACATCAACCTGGCGCTCGATGCGCTAGAGATGGCGTTTACGCATGCGCACATCAACGCGTTTGTGATTGTGGGCGGCGACAGCGACTTCATCAGCCTGGTCGAGAAGTTGAAGCAGTACGACCGCAAGGTGTTTGTCGTCGGCGGGCGCCAGTTCACCGCGATGGTGCTCCAGAAGAACTGCACCGAGTTCATTGCGTACGAGAACCTGATTCGTCAGCCCAGCCGCCGGGCGGCGGGCGTCAGCCAGAATCGCGACCGCCAGGCTGCCGCGCAGCCCTCGTCCTCCCATCTGCAGGCCGCACCGGTGGCCAAGGCGTTTCCGCTGGTCACGCGCGCCTTGCAGTTGCTCACCGACCGCGAAGTGACGCCGCAGCTGGGCCTGCTCAAGAGCACGCTGCTGCAGCTCGACTCGACGTTCTCCGAGCGCGATTACGGCACCTCGAGTTTCCGGGATTTCGCTGACAAGCTGGCCGAGGCGGGTTTGGTGACGCTCAAGAGCGCTGGCCGCAGCGTGCTCGTTGAGCTGCGGGAGTCCGACGGCGCTGCGGGGGCGGAGATGACCGAATCCGCGCCGGCCGAACCAGAAGCGGCCCAGGCCGGGACCGTCGCGGTCGACACGGAAGCGCCGCCGGTCGCCGCGCCGGAGACACCGCAACCGCAGACCTCGATCATCGATGGCATTCAGCTGCTGCACCGCGTGCTGCAGACGCCGGGTGCGATTCCGCGGTGGCCGATGTACATCCGGAACGTCAAGCAGGCGATGCGCGCGGTCGACCCGAACTTCGACGAGCGGCGCCACGGCAACCTCGTCGAGATTCTGCGGGCGGTCCAGCGCGACGGCGTCGTCAGGATGGAACGGGATCGGCAAGGCGTCCTGCGGGTCTTCCAGGGACCGCAATTGCGGCCGGTGCAGGCGCCGCCAGGGTCGGGCGATATGACGGACGTGCAGGCCGCAACGATGGCTGGCGGCGGCGTCACGGGAGACCCGAACAGTCGATCCGTGGTCGACGGCGACGCGCCGGCGGCCCTTGCCGCCGACTCAGTCCGAGCCCCGGCACTCGAGACGACCGCCCCGAGCGAAGATGAGGGACAGATGTCGGATGTGGCCGTCCAGGCCGCAGCCCCAGAATCGGCCGGCGCGAAGCCGCGGCGCCGCCGAAAGTCGGATGCGGCCGCCCCCAAGGACAAGACCACCGCGCCCCGCAAGCCGCGGACGCGCACTGCCACACCCCGTAAGCGAAAGGAACCGGCTACCGAATGACACGCTCGCATTTCCGTCCCATTGCTCTTCTGACCTGCGCGGCCGCCCTCGTCGCGGTAACCGCCATGCCCGCGTCGGCGCGGAAGCAGGCTTCCCAGAATCCGCCGGTGACGACCCGGCCGCTTCCGCCCCCCGCTCCGCCAGATGTGGCGGCACCGCCGGCCGACGCCGAGAAGACCGCGTCGGGCCTCGCGACCAAGGTGGTGACACCGGGCACCGGCACCGCGAAACCGCGCCTCACCGAGCAGGTCACCATCAACTACACCGGATGGACCACCAACGGAGCGCCGTTTGACAGCTCCGTCGTGCGCGGCAAGCCCAGCATGTTTCCCGTGAATCGAGTGATCCCGGGATTCTCGGAAGGTCTCCAGCTGATGGTGGTTGGAGAGAAGCGCCGGATGTGGATTCCTGAAGCGCTGGCCTACAAGGGGGCCGAGGGCAAGCCGAAGGGTCTGCTCGTCTTTGACGTCGAACTGCTCGCCATCACAGAGCCGCCGCCCCCGCCGGCAGTGCCGACGGTGCCAGCCGACGTCGCGGCTCCGCCCGCAGACGCGAAGAAGACGGGCTCCGGCCTGGCGTGGAAGGAACTCAAGCCAGGCACCGGCACGACCCACCCGAAGTCCTATCAGACCGTCACTGTGCACTACTCTGGATGGACAACCGACGGCAAACTGTTCGACAGCTCAGTGTCGCGCGGCCAGGCCATTGCGTTCCCGCTCGATCAGGTGATTCCCGGCTGGACCGAGGGCGTACAGTTGATGGTCGAGGGCCAGAAGTGCCGATTCTGGATTCCCGAAGACCTGGCCTATAAGGGCCAGGCCGGGATGCCGAAGGGCATGCTGGTGTTCGACGTCGAGCTGATCAAGATTGGCAAGTAGATCGACGGCCATCGACCGCATGTGATGTGGGGTCAGATCTCAAACACGACATCTTCAGGCTTCGCCAAGCCCCGGATGTTGCGAGGTGGATCTGGCCCCACCTCTTTTCCCGCCCATCCGATTCACGCCGTGGCGCGCGGCGCAGGCTGCGCCAGCGCGTCGTTGACGTTCCGCAGGTCAAGCCACCACTGATTCTTCGGCCGCCGGTTCGGCGCGTCGATCATACGCGTGTAGTCCTCGAACGAGTGGAATTCGACCTGGCCCTCGATCGACCCGACAAACGACGCCGCGTGGCCAGATCGTTCGATTTCGCGGATCAGGAACTCGACCGCCAGGCGTGCGAGCCTGGTCGCCTGGATGCGATCAAACGGGGAGGGATCTCCGCCCTGCTGGAGGTGGCCGAGGATGCTCTGGCGCACGTCGAACAGATGGCCGCCCTCCTGCTCGAACAGCTTGCCCATGAATACGGTGTCGTAGACGGTGTTGGCGTCTTCATTGCGGATCATAAGCCCGAGCCGTTTCCCCTGGGTGAACCCCGCGATCAGCATGCGGACGTCGGTCTCGAGGGTCTGGAGCGTCACCCCCTCTTCGTGCAGGTACACGCGTTCGGCACCGGTAGCCAGTCCGCCCATCAGCGCGAGATAACCGCATCGTTTGCCCATCACTTCGACGACGAAGCACCGGCGTTCGGCCACCGCCGACTGCTTGATCTTGTCGACCGCGCCGACGATGTTGTTGAGCGCCGTGTCGGCGCCGATGCTCAACTCGGTGCCAGGCAGGTTGTTGTCGATGGTGGCCGGCAGGCAGACGATGGGGAGATTGAACGCCGGAAAGTTGGGCCGCTCTTCGAAGAGGCGGTGCACCGATTCATAGGCTTCCCAGCCGCCGACGACCAGCAGGGCCTCGAGGCCGTGCTCGTCAATGGCGCGGGCGATGGCGTACAAATCGGATCCGGCCGGCACGACTCGGCCGGTCCCAAGTTCCGCGCCGCCCATACCCGCCCATCCGTTGACGCTCATCCAGTTCATGTCGTGGATGTCGCCCGCCGCCAGTCCCGCGAAACCGCGTCGGATGCCGAAGACCCGATGGCCTTGATCCAGCGTGAGCCGGACAGCGGCGCGCACGGCGGTATTCATGCCCGGCGCCGGCGCCCCCGCGTGCATCACGCCGACCCTGAACCGGCGCTGGCCTTCCTGCACGGGATGGGGGAGGGCCCGCAGCAGCGTGTTCAGAGTCGCCACCGAATCGTTGAAGCTCCGTCCCCGGAGAGCCAGGGCGCTCTCGAATTGCCGCGCCGCCAGCTTCTCGTTGACGTCGCGCGTCTGCGCGACGCACTCGGCGAGCGGAATCCGAACGACGCGATTACCCCGGATGCCGATCACCTGGGATTGCGCCTCGGCATGCCCGCCGAGCAGCGTCTCAATGGCGGCGTGCCCCATCCGGGTCCCGAGGTTCCGGTCGAACGCGCTCGGCGATCCTCCACGCTGCACGTGGCCGAGGACCGTCACCCGCACGGCTTCCCCCAGGCCCTTCTCCAGCAGGCCGAGCAGACGGGCGCTCGTGATGATCTCACCGTCGTGATCCGTAGCGCCTTCGGCGAGCACCACAATGGCATCGCGCCGGCCCGCCTCGCGACCGGCCTTGATGCCGGCGACAAGCCGTTCGCTCCAGTCGTCCGACGTCGGCGGACATTCTGGAATCAGCGCGGCATCGGCGCCCGTGGCAATCGTGCCCATCAGCGCCAGGTATCCGCAGTGCCGGCCCATGACCTCCACAATGAACGTCCGCTGATGGCTCGAGGCGGTACTGCAGATGGCGTCGATCGCCTCGGTGATCCGATGCAGCGCCGTGTCGGCGCCAATGGTCATGTCGGTGCCGATAAAGTCGTTGTCGATCGAACCCACCAGGCCGACGATGGTGAGCTGACCGCACGGTGAGGGGAAGTCGGCGGCGAGCGGATGTTCACCGCTGATGGCACTGATGTGATCGGGCCATTCGCGCCGAAACACGTCCGCTCCGGTCAGACTGCCGTCCCCGCCGATCACAATGAGGCTGTCGATGCCGGCGGCCACCAGGTTGCGCGCGGCCTTGAGCCGGCCGTCCTTCGAGCGGAACCGTTCCGAGCGGGCCGATCCGATGATCGTGCCGCCACGGTGGATGATGCCGCCAACCGAGTTCCACGACAGCGGCCGGATCTTGTCTCCGCCCTCGATCAGGCCGCGGAAGCCCTCGTAGATGCCCCAGACCTCCAGGCCGCGGTCAAGGCCGGTGCGCACGATGGCCCTCACGGCCGCGTTCATGCCGGAGGCATCGCCGCCGCTGGTCAGCACGCCGACTCGCTTCACCGCCACAGTTGCACTCCTCGCGAATGTCGAGTCAATCGAACCGATGCCACGACCCGGTCCTGCGGCCGAACATCCGGCCGCGAATACAGGTCCTGAAACGGTCCCCGGTCACCCCGCAACGATAACACGGGCCGCGATTCGCCAGAGTCCGGGCCGGGGCGCCACCTCCCGCTCTGCAGGGTCAGCGGGCGCAGGCGACGCAGCACGGGACAAATCGTGCCGAATCGGCCCATAATCTGCACTGCCATGTCACCTGATCAGGTCGATGCGGTGTCGCCGCTGGCGGAGGAGCTCTACCAGGAACTTCGCCGCCTGGCTCACGGCTACCTGCGTCGCGAGCGCGCCAGAAGCGTGCAGGCCACTGAACTGGTCCACGAGGCCTATCTCCGGCTTCTGAAGGACAAGCGTCCCCAGTGGCAGAATCGCACGCATTTTCTGGCCATCGCCGCAATCTCGATGCGGCGGCTGCTCGTCGAACGCGCGCGTGCGCGTTCGGCCGCCAAGCGTGGTGGCCATCAGGTTCAGGTCACGCTCGAAGACGGCCTGTTGAGCACTGACGCGCAGTCGCTCGATCTGGTGGCCCTCGATCGTGCGCTCGTGGATCTCGCCCGCCTGGACCCGCATCACGCCCGCGTCGTTGAGCTCCGCTTCTTCGGAGGGCTGACCGTTGAAGAGACCGCCGAGGCCCTCCACCTGTCGCCGGCGACCGTCAAGCGCCACTGGACGATTGCAAAGGCCTGGCTCATGCGCGAGCTGCGGACCGGGAGAGATGCGTGACGGAGATGCAACCCGATCGCTGGGCCGACGCCAACAGGCTGTTTCACGCGGCGCTCGATCGGCCGTCCGAAGACCGCGACGCGTTTCTCGACGAGGCGTGTGCCGAAGATGCGGCCCTGCGTGACGAGGTGGCGACGCTGCTGGTCTTTCATGATCGGGCGGATGCGTTTCTCGACGCGGCGGCAATCGACCAGGCGGTCGAAGGACAGCAGGTCGGGCCGTATCGCCTGGTCCGTGAAGTGGGACGGGGCGGGATGGGCGTCGTCTATCTGGCCGAGGATACGCGGCTCGGCCGTATGGTCGCGCTCAAAGCGCTGCCTGCCGCGTGGGCCGGCGACCCCGCGCGCCGTGAGCGGCTTCGGCACGAAGCGCGTGCAGCGGCGATGCTGTCGCATCCGGGCGTCGCCACCATCTATGCGCTCGAAGAGATCGACGGCCGTCTCCACCTCGTTTCCGAGTTTGTTCGAGGCGAAACTCTGCGCGAGGAACTGCTGCATGGGCCGGTGCCGCTTCCCGTGGTGATCGAGACCGGCCTCGGGCTTGCCGAGGCTCTCGCCGCCGCCCACGACCGTGGGGTCGTGCATCGCGACCTGAAACCGGAGAATGTGCTGCGGGCCACCGATGGGCGGGTGAAGATTGTCGATTTCGGCGTCGCGGGTCTGGGTCCGTCGCCCGACGGCAGGCCCGCCTCCGGCACACCAGCCTACATGTCTCCGGAACAACGTCGCGGCGAGCGCGTGGACTATCGATCGGATCTGTACGCGCTCGGCATCGTGCTTCACGAGTTGGCGTGCGGCGTGCACCCCTTCGCCGCGTCTGAGGAGCGGGTGCCGCTGGACATCCCCGGGCCGCACGCGGCCGCCCTTGATGCCGTTATCGCGCGGTGCCTGGCTGAGAATCCGGCGGATCGGTACCAAGTCACCGACGACATCGTGGCTGATCTGACCGCCGCCTCCCCCCGTCCGGGACTTGGGGCGGCGCACGCGATTCCGGCCGCGGCCGCGCCATCGGCAGGCGTCTCGACCGCGTTGTGGTGGTGGCAGTTCCACCAGATCTTCATCACCGCTGGATACGGCGTTCTCTTGTACTTCCTCTGGCTGACTCGCCCGTGGTCGACAAGCCCGATGGGGCAGTCGCTGATCTTCGTGGCCGTCGTTGGCGCGCTCGGCGCCGGTATCCTGCGTGTGCACCTCTGGTTCACATTGCGGTCCTTTCCGGATGACTGGTTCGGCCAGCGGCAACGCGCCGGGATGTGGATTCGCCTGGCCGATGCCGCGCTCGGAGTGACGGCCCTGGCTGCCGGCGTGATGTATGGCGCTGAACATCCGAGGGCAGGAGCCCTCTTTGTCGGATCCGCCGTGGCGATTCTCGTGGCGTTTGCGATCATCGAGCCGGCGACGACCCGCGCGGCCGCCCGGCAGTTTGAGCCCCCGGCCCGCTAGAAGTCGCTCCGGGCGGCCTGTGCGCCGAAACGATTGCGTAACCCAACGAGCGTCCGCTCCATCGATTCTTTCGCCAGCTTGTTCACCAGCGGATCCACGACGGGCCCCACCAGCATCGGGACGGGCCGGCTGAGCGTGAGCGATTCGCATTCCACGAGCACACCCCGCTCGACCTGCTCGTAGCGCCAGTACGCGTTCCATCGCCACAGCAGGCCCCGATCCTCATCCGGCCGCTTCTCCCGCTCATGTGGCGTGCCGGCTTTGTCCACCTCCACGATCTTCGTGGCCACACTGCGGCTGGAGGCACGTGTCGCGCTGTGCCTCTGGAATGTCGCCTCGTGTTCGGTGTCGAAGACCGCCGAGAGCACCAACGACCGGTGCACGCGGATTGAGACCTTGAGCCACCCTGGGCGCTGGCCGAGCACCGCCGACGCCAGGACGTCTTCCTGGCGTGTGTCTGCCGGTTCACGTTCCAGGTGCGACAGCATCTCGTCCAGGCGCGCGCCGGGAATCAGGATCAGGCCGCGCCAGTGATTCACGGTGGCACCGGGCACGTCCAGGTCGCCGCCCGGCCTCGTCATCCGTACCCGCTCGATGAACACCTGGCCTCGGTCGACATCCACGCGGCCCGCAAGCGACTGGCCGCGGTCGCGCGCCACGCGCGCCTCGGTTGCGGTGACATAGGTTTGCCATCCCGCCTCCGTGCGGCTGCTCAGTACCTGCCATCCCGTCCCCGTGCGGCTGCTCTGCGCCTGTCCGCCAGACGCGACCACGGACGCGAGACCCATCCAGAGTGCCAATCGGACGTAGACGCGCATATCTCATCATGCGCCATCCGAGGCCAAATCGGCTCACCGGCCGACGTGGTGAGCCCGGGCGGGTGTGGTTGACGCATTTTCATTCAGGAGGGTTCGATTCATGGACACGACATTGCAGTTCCAGGATGCCGCGCGGGTCGTCGGCGGTGTCACCGCAGGCGTCGAGAAGCGGACGTTGTTGTGGCTGGCCCCTCGCATGCCCCGATGGGTCAGCTCTGACCATCTCACCGGACTCGCCCTGGTCGCGATGGGGCTGGCCGGATGCTCGTACTGGCTGGCGGGATCGAATCCATCGGCACTCTGGCTGGTAAACCTGTGCCTCGCCGTGAACTGGTTCGGCGACAGTCTGGATGGCACGCTTGCGCGTGTGCGGCAACAGCAGCGCCCGCGCTACGGCTTCTATGTGGATCATGTGGTCGATTCCGCCGGTGCGGTGATGTTGATGGGCGGGATGGCTCTCTCCGGCTACATGAGCCCCCTTGTCGCGTTGGGGGTGACCGTCGCGTACTTTCTGTTGAACATCGAGGTCTACCTGGCGACCTATTGTCTGGGCACGTTCCGGCTGAGTTACTTCAAGCTCGGCCCCACGGAGCTGCGGCTGCTGCTGGCGCTCGGCAACGCCGCCGTGGTGCTGTTCCATCCG
>JAPKZO010000017.1:0-170524 GCA_026393755.1 Acidobacteriota bacterium | reverse complement strand
CCGAGCCGTCCCTCGACGACGCTCGGGACGGTCCTGAGCCCAGCGAAGGGAGCGAGTCGAAGGACCGACAGCGTCAGTTCGCAAAATGCGCCGTAAGGGTCAAGACAGGCTGCGCGAATAGCGCAAACGTCAGGCCGGTCACGGGTCCCGGTAGGCGCTATTTGCCGGCGAGTGTGAGCGGGGACGCGGAGCGAAACGCCGAGGCACCGCAGCGGCAGGGGTGAGACTCTGGCATACTGACATCCATGTCCCCAGACAGGCTCGCCAGCCTATCAACCCGATTCGACGCGTTTGTGCTCGAACGGCATCCATTTGCGGCCCCGACCGCGCGGAAGGCGTTCGGCGCCGCGCTCACCGCCGGACCCGTTGGCGGCCCCGCGGATCTCGAACTGCTGCGGGCGCGTCTCCGCCAGGCCCTGGCCGATCACCTCGCTGGTCTCGCCAGTGATCCAGCCGCGGAATTGACTCCCGGTGTCTCGGCCGCGACTCGCGTCGCCGAGGCGCTTGCCGACCTGCAGGACGCGTGTGATGGCTTCCTGCGGCGCGAGGCGATCGCCTTGTCGCTCACGCCGGACGAGCGCCGCGACATCCTGCGCGGCATGATCCTGACGCGTGCGATCGACAACCGGCTCAAGACGTTCTTCGCGCGCGGCGAGATCAAGTACGGGACGGCGTCGTTCCAGGGCAAGGGATTCCGATCGCTTGGCCAGGAGGCCATTTACGCGTCCGCCATCAGGCTGCGGCGTGGCTCGGCATGGCGATCGGCAGAGGGCGAGTGGCAAGGCGACGTGATCTCGCCGATGATTCGCGATCTCGGCGCCGTGGTCGCCATGCGCCCAGGGCCTGAGACGGTAAGGATGGTGCTGTCGGCGCAGATGGGCAAGGCGGGCCCGCCAATGGACGGGCGCGATTTGCACATCGGCGACTTTACGTGGGGCATCTATCCGCCGGCTGCCCCGCTGCTCGTGCCGACGCTATCGATGGCCGGCATGGGCCTGGCATTCGCACAGACCCGAAGCGGGCGCGTCGCCGTGTCGTACCTCGGCGATGGCGCCACCTCGCTCGGCGAATGGCACGAAGCCATCAACCTGTGCGCGGTGCGCCGGCTCCCCGTGATCTTCTGCGTCCAGAACAATCAGACGGCGCTCTCAACGCCAGTGTCCGATCAGACGGCGGCCCGGGTGTTTGCCGACAAGGCCATCGGATACGGCATTCCCGGCATCACCATTGACGGCACCGATCCCGACGAGATCGCCGTCGCGTTCGCGTGGGCGGCCGAACGCGCTCGTGATGGTTGCGGGCCCGCGCTGATCGAACTGGTCTGCATGCGGATGTGCGGGCACGCGCATCACGACGACATGCTGTATCACGGACGCGACGTACCGCCCTCGTGGGAGTACCCCGCGTTGACCGGCGGCGGCTACGCGGATGCCGGCCAGTACGCGTTCTGGTCCGGCCGAGACCCGATCGCACGCTATGCGGGGCGGTTGCTCGACGAGGGAATCATCGACGCCGATGCCGTCGCCCACTTCAAACACGACGCTGAAGCGATCGTCGAGACGGAAGCGCAGGCTGTCATTGCCGCACCCTGGCCGGATCCCGCCGGTGCTCGCGCGGGCGTCGTGGACGGCCAGGACGCGCGGCCGCGCATGGAGGTGCTGACGGCCGAGGCGCGCCAAGCGGTCCGGTCCGGGTGCAGATTGCCGCCAACCGAACCCGGGCCTCCGTTTGATCCGAAAGGCCAGACGCTGCTCGAAGGCGTGATGCGCGGCATCGAGGACGCGTTGTGCGCGGACCCGCGCGTATTCGTCTTCGGCGAGGATGTCGGCGGCAAGTACGGCAACGCGTTCCTGATGCTCCGGCCGCTGCTCAAGACGTATGGCGACCGGATCATCAACGCCCCGATCGCCGAAAGCGCCATCATCGGCGCGGCAGTCGGCGCGGCGCTGGCCGGCCTGCGGCCGATTGCCGAGATGCAGTTCAACGACTTCGTGGCGACCGGCTTCAATCAACTGGTCAACAACGCCGCCAAGAACCGGTACCGCTTCGGCCAATCCGTGCCGATGGTGCTGCGGATGCCGTGGGGCGGCCTCCGTCACGCGGGACCGTACCATAGCCAGAACACCGAAGCGTGGTTCTACCGGACGCCGGGTCTGAAGATCGTCGTGCCGTCCACTCCGCACGATGCGCGCGCGTTGCTGGCGTCGGCGGTCGCCGATCCGGATCCGGTCCTCTACTACGAACACATCGCGCTCTATCGCGATCCGTCCATCAAGCAGGTGTTGGGAGAGACCGCGCCGGCCCCGATCCCGCTGGGCAAAGCCGCCATCAGGCGCGCCGGGAGCGACCTGGCCATCATCTCCTACGGCGCCTACGTGCACGTGGCGATGCGAGTGGCGAACACGCTGGCCGGGGAGGGCATCGAGGCGACGGTCGTCGATCTGCGCAGCCTCGCGCCGCTCGATCGTGAGACGCTCATTTCCGTGGCGTGCCACTGCGGCCGCGTGCTGATCGTCCACGAAGACACCCGGACAGGCGGCATCGGTGAAAGCCTGGCAGCCATCGTTCAGGAAGAGGCATTCGAGGCGCTGGATGCGCCGATTCGGGTGATCGGGGCTCTCGACACGCCCGTACCGTATTCGCCCACGCTCGAGGAAGCGTTCCTGCCGGGCGAGGCCGAAATCGCACGCGCGGCACGGCTGCTGGTGAAGTACTGACATTCTGACGAAGGGGCCCTCCATGACGCGAGCGACGAAACGTGTGGCGACCGGATTGTGTTGTCTGTGGGTGGCGTCGGGCCAACCGGTACGGACGCAGTCGCTTCCGGCACCAGCGGCGCAGCCGGCATCCCTGGGCGATCGTGTGCCCGCGTCGGCGGTCAAGTCGCTCGGCGTGCTTGCGCAGGGTTTTGACGAGCGGGCGGCGATGGACCTTGTCGTGTTCATGGACCAGTACTGGCGCAATGCCGGCAACGCGGGCTTCAACGCGACGGTCGACCGCCTTCAAACGCGGCTGCGGCAATCGGGGTTTTCGGACCGCAAGACGGGCGCAGGCGCGGCGGGCGGGTCGAGGACGTGGGTCGAGGAGTACGGGCGCGCGGGAGGGTGGGACTACACCGTCGGTACGCTCACGCTGCTGGGCGGAGCGTCGGGGAAAGACGAGGTCGTGTTGTCGCGTGAACAGCAGCGCGTGGCGCTCTGCATCAACTCGTTTTCAACGCCCGCCGGTGGCGTTGAAGCCGCGATCACAGATGTCGGCCAGGGGGCCGAAGCCGACTTCGCCAACGTGGACGTGAAGGGTGCGGTCGTGCTCGGAGACGGCAGCATCGGGCGCCTGTGGCAGGCGGCTGTCGTGAGGCGCGGCGCCATTGGCGTGATCTCGCCGAGCATTGCGGAGTACGTGCGGCCGGGTTCAACGGCGGCGGATGCCGCGAAGCCGCGAAGCGAATGGGACGTGCTGCAGTGGGGCAGTATCCCGTACGACGAGGCACGAAAGGCTTTCGGGTTCAAGGCCACGCCAAAGGCGGCGGTCCGGATCCGCGAGCGGCTGAAGTCCGGACCGGTTCGCGTGAAAGTGGAGGTCGCTTCCAGCTTTACGCCTGGGCCGTATCGGATCGTGGCTGCCGAGATTCCAGGGGCCGTGACTCCTGAGGAGCGCGTCATCCTGGTCGCCCACATCCAGGAACCCGGCGCCAACGACAATTCGAGCGGGTGCGCCACGCTGGTCGAATTGGCGCGCGCCATCAATGAGGCCGTCCGCTCCGGCACACTGCCGAAGCCCGATCGCACGCTGACGTTCCTGTGGGGCGAAGAGATGGGTGTGAGCCGGCAATGGACGACCGACCATCCCGCGGAGGCGAAACTGGTCCGCTACATGTTCTCGCTCGACATGACCGGAGAGGATCCGACGAAGACCGGAGGGCCGTTCCTCATTGAGAAGATGCCGGATCCCTCTGCCGTCTGGAGCCGGCCGTCCGACCCGCATACCGAGTGGGGAGGCGGCCAGTACAAGGCCAACGCGCTCAAGGGCACGCTGCTGAACGATGTGTTTCTGGCCATCTGCCAGCGGCATGCTCGGGGCACCGGGTGGGTTGTGCAGACCAATCCGTACGAAGGCGGCAGCGATCACTCGATCTTCCTGCGGCAGGGCACTCCTGCCGTGCTCGCCTGGCACTTTCCGGATTGGTTCTATCACACCAGTCTTGATCGACCCGACAAGACCAGCCCGGCCGAGATGAAACACAGCGGCGTCAGCGTCGCGGCCACGGCACTGTTCCTGGCGAGTGCGACCGACGCGGACGCTCGCGCCGTCGTCGCGCTCGTCGAGTCGGCTGCGGCAGCTCGCCTCGCGCTCGAGGCGAAGCAGGGGGTGAAGTTGGTGGCGGCGGCGAGCGACCGCCCGGCGGCCGAGGCGCGCGAAGTACAAGTCAAGGCTGCGTGGATCAAATGGTACGGCGAGGCGCTCAAGGAAACGCTGTCGTTGCCGGCCGGAGGCCCATCGCCGGCGCTGTCTAGACTGGTGGAAGCCGCCATCGGTCGACTGCAGGGGATGTAGACGACGGCTCGACGACGGTTACGCCTGCGGGTGACGGGTCAAAGTGCCTGCGGTTGAAGGTCAGTAGCGTCTGCGCCGCAGCCTCGCGCGCGCATTCGCCGATCACCGCGTCGTAGGCGCGTCCACCGGCAACGGATTGCGCGGCGAGACCGCGTAGCAGGCGCGGGTAGGTCTTCGCCGAGGGCGCCCAAATCTGCACCGAGTGCGCCGGCTTGACGAAGTTGGACTCGAGCAGCGTCCAGGCATCGCCTGGCGCGAGACG
The DNA here is from genome assembly GCA_026393755.1 of Acidobacteriota bacterium. Taxonomy (NCBI): domain Bacteria; kingdom Pseudomonadati; phylum Acidobacteriota; species Acidobacteriota bacterium. Next base: position 165,708 of record JAPKZO010000017.1, on the reverse strand, counting down.
ATGGGGTGCAGGCAGCCGGGTGAGGACGGCGTACGCCTCGACAAGCGCCGGGGCAGGTACGACGAGCCGTTCGCCAGCGTCGAGGCGCCGCCCGATTTCTGCGGCGGCCTGCCGGTGGCGGTCATGCCACGTGCACACGGCTGCAATCAGACAGTTGGTATCCAGCGCGAAGGCGGTCACCGCGAGCGTCCTCCTCGACGAACCGCCAGTTGCACCCGCATCCGTTCGACGATGTCGGTTGTCAACGCAGGCGTCTTCGCCTCTGGCCGGGCGACCAGCAGGCGTTTCTCGCGCACGAACGTCACGGAGAGCGGCTGCGGTTCGATCTCGATGACCCCGTCGCGCCATCGGATGTCCAACGGCGTGCCTGGTTCGAGCGCCGCCTCACGGCGGATGTCACTCGGGATGACCAGTCGTCCGGCTCGATCCATGGTTGTAACCATGGCATAGATCATACCATGGTATAACCCATGCCATGCTTTCTTATTCCGAGCGCCTGTTCTGCCTGGTACATTGCCAGTCGAATACTCCCTTCGGCAAGCGGTCCCGTCCATCGGATCACGTGCATATCGCTTGCCATCCCCACGCTGCGCAGCCAAGTGCCGGTTTCGAAAAGCGTTGCCGTGCCTCCCCGCCGCCCGCGCCCTGGCCCCCGGTTCCGCAGTCCAAGAGACCGACAACTCCAGCTGCCCCTTGACCGTGCCAATGCCGCCCTCCGGCTAACCACGGGCAGAGCCGTACGATGTCGCCGGCCGCCCTTGACGGGTCGGCCTGCATCGGTGCCTCGCAACTTGATGTCGCACAAGAGTTGGTTCTCTCCAGCCCGCCGAGGTTAATCTGCTCGACCGGCACCGAAGGAGCCGGTTGAAACTGGCGGTTTTGACGTGCGAACCGGGAAAGCCCGCCGTCTACCTATTGGATGCGACTCATTCGGGAATGCAATGGCAATCAGAGATTGACTCACACAATGGAGATGTGTAGCATTTCTGTGTACGCCAACCAATCTCGCCATTGACGATCGCCTTCTCGATCAAGCCCGCAACGTCGGCGGGTACCGGACCAAGCGCGAAACGGTGAACGAGGCGTTGCGTGAGTGCATCCAACGCCGCCAGCGGCTGGAACTGGCCAAACTCGCGGGCAGGGTCGACTACGATCCGAAGTACGACTACAAGCGAGAGCGGCGGGCCCGATGATCCTCCTTGACACGTCCGTCCTTTCGCGCGTCTTTCGGCGGAAGCACCCGGGGGTGGAGGAGCGGCGGCTGAAGGTCGTGTTCGAAGAACTGATGACGAGTGACGTTCCCCTCGGCCTGCCCGGCATCGTGCTGCAAGAGGTGCTGAGCGGCGTTCGGTCGCACCGGCAGTCCAGCGATCTCTCCGTGAAATTGCTCGCGGCGTTCGCCGTCCTTCCCGAGGGGATCACAGAACACGTCGAGGCTGCCCGAATCAAGAACGCTTGTTTGGCCAAAGGACTCAACGTGTCTGGGGGCGACTGTTTGATCGCCGCATGTGCGATCACCGGTAACCACGAACTCGTCGCCGTCGACGGAGACTTCGAGGCGATTGCGAAGCACGCGCCCCTGACATTGCTTAGAGGGCATCACGTCGCATGACATGGCCTGGACCCGACGGCAGACGGTCAGACGTTGCACGCCGCGGGTCAGGCCGGATCGTTAGCCGGGCTGATTCGTGAGGATGGCAATGCTGCGGGAATTGCTGATGCTCTCAGTGGGACTGGCAGTGGCTGCCGTCCGTACCGGCGCAGTCCCCGAGGAATCTGCGCATCGGGACCACGTCCCGACTGCGGTGTCCGTGGCGGGGCAGACCCGCGACACGGCGTCCGTCCTCCGCGAGATGCGCGTCGCGCTCGGCGGCGAGGCGGCGCTCGATGCGATCAGGAGCTTTACGGTTGATGGCAGCGTCAGACAGACCGCCAGCGGGTTCACCAAGGACCTGTCGATGGAGCTGTTCGTGCTGCTTCCCGACCACTTTCTCGACATTCGACGAGACTCGCAGTCAGTCGGCCCGAGAACGGTGGACATCACGTACTACGAGGGGTTTCGCGGTGACACGCTCATCCGGCGCACCGATTCCACTATTCCGTTCCCGCCGGATCCGTGGCCGCAGGTGCCCGCCGTCATCGCGCAGCGGGAGCGAGAGATGATGGCGGCGAACAAACAAGACTTCGCACGGCTGGCGCTGCTTCTCTTTGGCCGGTCATTCGACGGCTACGTGCTGCAGTTTCAGCATCTCGGCGCGGTGCAGCGCGAGGGACACGCGATCGACGTCCTGGAAGCCACAGCGGCGGATGGCTTTCGCATGCGACTGTCCGTGGACGCAACGACGCATCTCCCGGCCGCGCTGGATTACCTTGCCCCGCAGGGCATGATGGTGTCGATGACGTCGACCGTGATCGTGAGGGGGCGCGAGGTCGTGTCGGAGATCCCTACGGCTTCGCCGGCACCCGTGGACACCGCCGGCCGACCGATGGTCGAGCATCGCCTTGCGCCGTCGAACTTCAGGGTGCAGGACGGCGTGAACTGGCCGCATCGGATGACAGAGACGGTCGGCACGCAGGTGGTATCCCAGACGAACCTGGGCAAGTTCCGGCTGAACCCGAAGCTCGAACTCAGGCGGTTCGACATCGTCCGGTAGATGAGCAGAGCGACGTTCGCGATCGCGACGGGTCTGGGTGTCCACGTATGTCCGTACCCCGGCAACGCCCAGGCCGGCCTAACCTCGCGGTGCACCCGACCGTCGCCAGTGGTATCGTGCGCGCCGGCGGGTGACCGCGGATCGTTCGGCAACATTGAAAGGACCCGAGACAATGCCATGGCTAGCCGTCGTCCGCGACGTGGTCATTATCTACGCTCTGACGTTTCTGGGTGGGTTCGTCGTGGGCGTGGCCGGCGGACAAGGACCACGCGGGGCGGTGGCCATAGGACTCTCGAACGTGTTGTTCGGGATCGTGGGCTTCACAATTAGCGGGTGTCTTGCTCGAGTGAAGAGATGGCGCCACTTGACTGCCGTGGCGACGGTAGTGTGGTTGGCGAGTGGCGCCAACATCTTCTTCGGTGCGGGCACTGTGCTCACGTGGATTCTCGGGATCATGCCGACGGGCGTCGTGATGGCCATTGGGGGTGGACTCTCGCACCTGTTCGTTCGTCGTTTCGCACGTCCCGAGACCCTCGCGGACGCTGCTCGAAGCGAGCCATGACTGCTGCAGATGACGCCGCGGTTCATTGGGGAACGGACGAGCGGTCGGGGCTGGCGTGGGCCACAGCGATGGTGTCCTTGTGGACGTCCAGACCGACGAAAAGGGTGGCAGGCTCTGCCACGGCTGACCTCCGTGAATGTACGTTGACCGTGAACTCAACGGGCGGCTCTGGCCCGATGAAGGCTAACCCGCGAATCCGACGGAGGTCAGCCTCTTTGTTCGCACGGTACGGAAGTCATACTGTCCAGCCGGAAGGAAAAGGACTGGACGAGAAAGGACAGTGCGAAGAACCCATGCCGATGATCTACAGAGTGCTCTTTACCGCATGCGCGAGCTTTGGACCAATGCTCATGGTCATTGGACTTCAGGGACGGACCACTTTCGGATTCGTGTGTGCTGGCACTGGCGCCCTGATGACTTCGACCGCGCTGTTCATGCTCTTCGATCGGATTGTCGACGGGACGCGAACGGTCACGCCGCCGGAACGCCGCGACCAGCTCCTATACTGGTGTGTTGTGGTCGTCATCGGTGTCCTGATTTGGCTCCTGACCGAGTGGGTAGTGCCCTTGCGGTAGTAACGCGCCCCGTCGGCCGGCTAACATCGAATGGAGCCGACGCGACGGCCGTCTCGTGCCATCACGTCGCAGTGGCGCGCGGCTCAGGCGGAGCGTTAGCCTGACGAATCAGGTCCTGGATCGGAGGAGACGATGAAGAGACGTGAGTTTGTGGCGTCGACGCTCACCGGCTTGTTCGGTCTCACCCACATATCCCGACTGGCGGGACAGGGGAAAGCGCTCGCACCCGATCTCCTGGCGCTTGCAGAGGCGAAGACTCTGAAGCTCTTCAATCGTGCGGCCAATCCTCTCGTCGACGGAGCGAGAAGAGGTGTCCGGTTGAGCGAGGCAGCCGGTGAAGGCGGCGCGTTCCTTCCGGGAACCGAGTTCTCCAATGGGACCATCGAATTCGACGTCCGCGGCAAAGACGTCGCGCAGCACAGTTTCGTTGGCGTCGCGTTCCACGGTGTCGATGCTGGCGCCTACGATGCGGTCTACTTTCGTCCGTTCAACTTCAGAGCCACCGACCCCGGAAGCCGCAGCCACGCTGTCCAATATCACTCGCTCCCAACCTACACGTGGCAAAAGCTCCGCACCGACCATCCGGGCAAGTACGAGCAGGCCGTGAGTCCGGTACCGGACCCAAACGCGTGGTTCCATGCTCGTGTTCTCGTTGCGAACGCGAAAGTGAGTGTCTTCGTCGCCGACGCGAAGGAACCGTGCCTGGTCGTTGACGCATTCAACAACCGCAAGGCAGGACTCGTCGGCTTGTGGGTAGGAAACAACTCCGGCGGCGACTTTGCCAACTTCACTATCACCCATGCCGCAGGCTAACCTTCGAATGGAGCCGACGCGCGTTGGTGTACTGTCGCGCGCGGCTCATTCGAATCGTTCGGAGAATTGAAGACCCGGAAGATCCGGGAATCACGAAAGACAAGACGGAGTGGTGCGGGGGCCGAGGCCGTTTGGATTGGACGGGCCGTGGCGAACCCTGAGGCCCGCTGAAGGGCCTCGCAGCGGCGGCGACAGCGATCACGAAGAACGGAAAACCAGGAACGAGGACGCGTCTCGCGCCGCCGCCGGTCCCGCCGAACTGGCGAACTCTGGAGTCGGCGGCTGTGGCGACGCGGCGGTGTCCACGACGATCCCGGAATTGAACTCCGAACAAGGCGCTCTACCCGACCGGCGCGGGTGCGATGATGAGGGCCGGCGGGTGAGACCTGACGTTAGGCGGACAGCCAGAACCCGCGGAGGCGATCATGAGACCGATCTTCCTCGGACTCGTCGTACTGGGGCAAGCACTCTCGAATCAGTCGTCACCGCCGACGGGGGAGTGGGTGGATTCTCGGGCGACATTCAAGGTCGACTTACGGGGAGGGTTTGGGACGCAGGGGCCTACTGCTATTCTCACGATCGAGAACACAAGCAGCGGGCGGCTCGACTTTCCGACGCCGTTCATAATGCCATTGGCGGGACCGGGGCAAAAGAACAACGTACGGATCTACCGGCGCGGCGGGCAGGAGTTGGAGATGTGGGGTCCACACGTGGACTGGGTAATGACAGGGAAACCAGTGCCCGGTGTATCCGCCGCCGATGGAAGGCCACTGACGAGTATTGAGCCTGGAGCGAAGCGGTCTTGGACGTTCGCGTTGCTCGACAACTTTCCTCAGTTGCGCAGCCCGGGCGACTACGATCTTGAGTTCTTGTACTTCAACGAGACAAAGGAGCCAGGCGTCTGGCAGGGTCGCGTTGAGATGACGCGCATACCGTTTCAGATTCGCTAACGTGGCTGTCTCACAACGGCTTGCCCCCGACGTCGCTCGGTGCGATCGTGAAGCGCCGCGGCTGAAGCGCCGTCGTTGACCGATGAACAGGTCAGGATCCATGGCGAATAGAAACACGATAGCGGTGGCAGCGTCTATCCCGTGGGTCGCGGTTGTTGGCATGTGTGCGCTCCAGGGTGAAGCGTTCACTTCGCTCCACGGACAGAGGGCGAAACCACCCGTCCCGTACGAAGACATCGGCGCCTGCCCGTTCGAGGGTTGCGTCTATCGTGCGTGGACGGCTAACGCCCCGGTCTCGGTTCGCAGCGACCGCAAGGCCTCGGCTCCGGTCGTCTATGCCATCAGCAGAGGCGAGCAAGTGACGGCGTTGACCGGTGTGGTCGTCATCGTCAAGCCCGGGCGTGTCCAGTTCCCCAAGGCCGTCACTCTGCGCACGGCGTCTGGCTCGTTGAGCGTCGCGCCTGGCCAGACCCTGTTCCTGCTCACGTACCGTGGCGAAGGGTTCTTCAAGGCATGGTTCGAGGGCCGGATGTACGACGAGCTGGACGGCACCATCTTCTACAACGGGGTGTGCGACTTCGAGCCGGCGCGATGCACGGGCAAGATTGTTGAGCGCACGGAATCGATTTGGTGGGTTCAGGTGCGGAACCGCCGCGGGCAAACGGGTTGGACCCGCGATGTGGGCAAGTTCGATGGAAAAGACGCGCTGGATGGGAAGGCGCCGCGGTCTTACAGTGCGCTGCACCCGGCCGGCGCGGATCGTACTGTGAGCGCCGGCAAGTGAGGCCAGACGTGGAGTCCTGTTATGAACGACGAGTTCGAGGCGCCAGGGGTTATTGTAGTAGCCGTCAACGGAGGTACTCGTACATGCGCCGATTCCTAGCGCTTGTGGCCGCCGTCGTCGCGTTGTCGTCGCCCACCTTCGCTCAGCAGCCCGCGACCCATGCGACGCTCTTCGACCACTTGGCCGGCAGGTGGGTGCTGCGCGGCACGATCGACAACAAACAAACCACCCACGACGTGGATGCCCAGTTCGTGCTGAACGGCGGCTACATCCGCCTGCACGAGGTGTCGCGTGAGAAAGACGCGAAAGGCAAGCCGGCCTACGAGGCCATCGTGTTCATCAGCCTTGATAAGAAGTCCGGCGAGTACAAGGTGTTGTGGCTCGATACCACCGGCAACGGCGGCCTGTCGGCCGATGCCATCGGCCGCGCTACGCCCAGCGGCAACTCCCTGCCGTTCCTCTTCAAGACCGGCAGCGGTGACGTGTTTCACACAACGTTCATCTACACACCGACCACAGACTCGTGGCAGTGGGCGATGGACGGTGAATCCGGCGGCAGGCTCCAGCCGTTTGCGCGGGTTACACTGAACAAGAGTCGACAATAGTCACAAGGTTCTGCTCCGGACGTTTACGGAGTCCGGCGTTCAACAAGAAAGCGGCCACAAGAGCCGCCCTTACGGGTCTGTGCCGAATCCCGAATCGCCGCTCTAACTCTTGGGGTCTTCGAGGTACGTGTAGCCCTGCAGGCCTTCTTCGTAGAACTTCAGCAGCCGGCCCGACTCTTCGTAGGAAAGTCTGCCCTCGCGCACGGCGGTCTCGGTATCGGACCGCAGCTTGCTCACCAGGCTGTCGGGGTTGTAGTTCACGTACTGCAGCACCTCGCGGACGGTGTCGCCCTTGATGAGCGAATCGAGCACCACGCCGCCCTGTTCATCCTGCGTGACGTGGACGGTGTGCGTGTCCCCGAAGAGGTTGTGCATGTCGCCCAGGATTTCCTGGTAGGCGCCAATCAGAAAGACGGCCAGGAAGTACGGCTCGCCATTGACGACGTGCAGCGGCAGCGTGCGCTTGACGTCGCGCCGATCGATGAACTGATCGATCTTGCCATCCGAGTCACACGTGATGTCCCCAATCACCGCGTGGCTGGCCGGCGGCTTCTGCAGCATGTGAATCGGCATCACCGGGAACAACTGCTTGATGGCCCAACTGTCCGGCATCGACTGGAAGAGCGAGAAGTTGCAGAAGTAGGTGTCCGCCAGCTGCTCGTCCAGGCCCTGCAGATCCTCCGGCACCTCGTCCATCTGCTGGATGAGCCGCTGGATCTTCGAACAGATGGCCCAGTACAGCGCTTCGGCATGGCAGCGCTGTTCGAGCGGCAGGTAGCCGCCGGTAAACAGATTCAGCGCCATCTCGAGGGCCTGCTGGGCGTCGTTGTAACTCTCGAGCACGTTCCGGCCGGAGACGTTCTGCAGCGTTTCGCGCAGGTCGATGATCGGCTGTTCGAGCTCCTCGTTGGGCCCCACCTGCGGGATCTCCTGTTCGCGGAATCCCGTGACGCCTAGCACGTTGAACACCAGCACGCTGTGATATGCCGCGATCGCCCGCCCGCTCTCCGAAATGATCGTCGGGTGCTTCACGCCGGCGTCATCACACACCGTCTGGACGTGGTACACGACGTCGGCCGCGTACTCTTCAAGCGTATAGTTGACGCTCGACTCGAAGTTCGTGCGCGATCCGTCGTAGTCGACGCCCAGGCCGCCGCCGATGTCCAGGTACTCGAGCCCCGCGCCGTCCTTCGCCAGTTCAACGTAGATGCGCGCCGCCTCGTTGAGGGCCGCTTTGACGATGCGGATGTTGGGAATCTGACTGCCAAGATGGAAGTGGAGCAGCTTCAGGCAGTCCTGCATGCCCAGGCCGCGCAGCTCCTCGAGGCCCTTGAGGATCTCGCCAACAGTCAACCCGAATTTCGATCGGTAGCCGCCAGACGACTGCCACTTGCCGCTGCCGCGGGACGCGAGCTTGACCCGCATGCCGATATTGGGCCGCACGCCGACCTTCGCGGCGTATTCGAGCACCATCCCGAGTTCGCTGTACTTCTCGACGACCGGGATGATTGTGCGCCCGATCTTCTGGGCGAGCATGGCCATCTCGATGAACTCGGCGTCCTTGAAGCCGTTGCAGATGATCGGAATGTCGTTGGAGGCCAGCGCCGCGACCGCCAGCAGTTCGGGTTTCGATCCGGCCTCCAGGCCGAATCCAAACGGCCGCCCGTACTTCACCACTTCTTCCACGACGCGCCGCTGCTGGTTGACCTTCACCGGGTAGACGCACGCGTACCGGCCCTGGTAGCCATGCTGCGCAATGGCTGCCTGGAAGGCGTCGTGGATGTCCTGCAGCCGGTGCTTGAGGATGTCGCTAAACCGGATCAAGATGGGCAGGTCGATGCCGCGCAGGACCAGGTCGTCGGTGAGGCTCTTTAAATCGATCGAGTTCTGTGGATCCTTCGCGGGATGTACATGCACGTGGCCATCGTCGCCTATCGAAAAGTATCCCTGGCCCCAGCGGCCAATCTCGTACAATTCAGTGGCGTCGGCGATGCTCCAGGGGTCCCCGAAGCGCCAGGATCGGTTCAGGCGGCTGGCTGGAATGCTCACGTTTGCATGATACCGATTTTTTCGCGCGTGTCATCGACGATCTGACGACGATCCGACAGGTTCCATGTGGAGGCGGATGATGGCCAGGCAACAGCGGCGGACGACGGGCGGTCGACCGGCGGGCGGATGGCGGAAGCTCAGGACCCTGGTCGCCGGGTGCACCTTCGACGACTTTCTGCTGACGCCGCAGTACAGCGTGCTCGAGCGCCGGGACCCCGCCGGCATCGATCTGTCGTGCCGGTTCTCACGTCACATCACGCTGCGGCGGCCGATCGTGTCGGCCAACATGGACACGGTGACGCGGGCGCCGATGGCGATGGTGCTCGCGGAAGAGGGCGGATTGGGCGTCATCGATCGCGGTTTCCGGTCCGGGGACATCGAGCCGCAGGTTCGCGAGGTCCAACTGGTGAAGCGGACGCAGCATCTCGTGATTGCGGATCCGTGGACGATCGGACCCGACGAGTCGCTCACCGCGGCGCTTGCCATGATGGAGAGGCGCGGCGTGGGCACGCTGGTGGTCGTCGATGGCGTCAGGCACTTGTTGGGTCTGCTGACGCAGCGCGACGTCCGGTTCGTCGATAGCCGCGCGGACGCCCCGCAGCTGACCGTCGCGGATCGCATGACGCTCCGCGACCGCCTGGTGGTGAACGTGGGCCGCCTCTCGATGGTTGCCGCCGAACGCCTGATGATCGAGCGCAAAGTGAAGAAGCTGCCGCTGGTCGACCGCGCGGGCGTGCTCGTCGGCCTCATCACGGCCAGAGACCTGCTGCATCAGAAGCGCCTGCCGTGCGCGTCCCGGGACGTCAGCGGACGGCTGCTTGTCGGGGCCGCCATCGGGGCCAAGGGCGACTACCTGGAGCGCGCGGCGGAGCTCATCAAGGCCGGCGTGGACGTGATTGTGATCGACATCGCCCACGGTGATTCGGTCGTGATGCGGAAGGCGATGAAGGCGTTCCGAAAGCGGTTCGGCGGTGTCGAGGTCGTGGCGGGCAACGTGGCGACTGCCGACGGCGCGCGGGCGCTCGCCGATCTCGGCGTTGACGGAGTCAAGGTCGGCATCGGTCCTGGAGGCGGGTGCAGCACGCGACTGACCACCTCGTTCGGTGTGCCGCAGCTGCAGGCGCTTGTCGAATGCCGCGCCGCCGTCGGTGACAGGATTCCCATCATCGCCGATGGCGGCATTCGCCGGGATGGCGCGATTGTCGAGGCGCTGCTGTTTGGCGGCGACACCGTGATGCTGGGCAGTGCGTTTGCCGGCACGATCGAAACGCCCGGCGACGTCGTGCAGAAGTCGGTGCTGTTGCCCGAATCGCAGAAGGTCGTGAAGGTTCCATTCAAGGTGTTGCGCGGAATGGCGTCGATCCAGGCCATCAAGGACCGGCTCGACGTCGAAGACGACGACGAGGTGGACTTCGAGGCGCTGGGCGCAGAAGGGATCGAAGTGAGCGTCCCAGCGTGCGGATCGGTCCGCCCGGTCATCACCGACATGATGAAGCACCTGGCGTCGGCCATCAGCTACGGCGGCGCCGCGAGCCTGGCCGAGTTCAAGACCCGCTTCCGCCGCGATCCCCTGCGTTACGTGATCCGACTGACCGAGGCCAGCCGCCGCGAATCCTACGACCGTTGAAGCGGTCGGGACGAATTATCGACAGGGTTTCTTTCCGCTGACAAGATTGTCAGCGTCTCGGACGAACGACAGTGTTGTCGTGTGAGGGAGACCCTGTCGATTATTCGTCCCGGCCCCTTTCGGCGGATGGGAGATAATATGGCGCCGGCGTCCTTCGGGCGTTCTCTGGCGGCGGATCGGAATGGACTGTATGGTCGACCTGGACTTCCTCGCCACGATTCAGATCTTCAACTTCTTCACCCACGCCGAACTCGAGGTGGTCGGGAAGCTGGCGCAGGAAGTGTCGTTCGCCAAAGATGACGTCGTCATCCGCATTGGCGAGCCGGGCGACGTCTTCTACGTCGTGCTTGACGGCGAGTTGGAGGTCTGGGATGCGGGCCAGCCGCCGCGTCAGACCGGGACGCTCAGACGGGGCGACTACTTCGGGGAAATGGCGCTGCTGCAGGGCGGCAAGCGAACCGCTACGGTGACCGCCGCGCGCCGAGCGCGCCTGCTTGCGATCGACAAACCGGCCTTCGATCAGCTGTTCCTGAAGAACCCAAAGGCGATCGAGTTCTTCGCGCGGGTTCTGTCGAAGCGGCTGGCTGGTGTCACCCGCGCCGAGAGGCTCCGGCGTGCGACCACGACCATCACCGTGGGCAGCCGCCCGGGGTTGAAGGGCGGGACCCTGATCGCCTTTTCGCTCGCCGTCCTCCTCAAACAGATCACCACGACCGAGGTGATCTATGTCGAGGTTCTGGCGGGACGCGAGACGCAGGATCCCACCACGCTCGATCTGCTGTCCGACAGTCTCGATGCGGCGCCGCGGAAATTCGTTCCGCCGCCGGCCCGTCTCGGCGGAGGCCCCGTGGTCCTCCGGGTTGCGCTCCCCCCTGGTCTCGGCTCGGCGGCGTACGGCGATCTGCTCTCGAATCTGGTTTCGAAGTTGAGTGACGTCTTCAGCTTCATCGTCATCGACTTCGGGGCCGAGACAGCGGGGCTCATCGGATCGGCCAGCGCGTACTCTGATGTCTACGTCGCTCTGGTTGACAAACCCAACGAGGAGCCTGGCGTCGGCGATCCTCGGAAGATGAAGATGTTCCGCGTCATCAACCTGGTCAACCCGAATTCCAGGCCTTTGTCGATCAGCAGCAGCGAACCGTTCGTCGTGCCGCGCAGTGCGGCATTGGCCGGCTCCATTGCTGACGTCAGCGAGTTCATTCGCACGCATCCACGGGCGGCGGCCGCGCTGCCAATCCACCGGCTGGCGCACAAATTGCTCGGCACCTCGATTGGTCTGGCGCTCGGCGGCGGCGCGGCGTTCGGTCTCGCCCATCTTGGCGTGCTCAAGGTGCTCGAAGAGGCCGGCGTGCCCATCGATCTGGTGGCGGGCTGCAGCCAGGGCTCGATTATCGCGGTCGGCTATGCATCCGGGCTGCCGGTGTCCGAGATGATCGATATTGCCCGCGAGCTGGGCGTGAAGCGCAATTTCCTCCTGGCTTCCGATCCGACGTTCTTTACCAAGCCTGGCATCATGGCGGGCCAGCGCTTCGTGGCGCTGATGCGGCCGTTTCTGAAGGGCAAGGAGACGTTCGAGCAGTTGGTGCTGCCCTGTCGCACGGTCGCGACCGACGTCGAGACGGGCGAACGCATCGCTATCGGCTCCGGACGGCTCGAAACGGCGTACCGCGCCAGTTCGTCGGTCCCGATGGTGATGGCGCCAGTCAAGATGGGCGAGCACGTGCTGGTGGACGGCGGCGTCTCGGATCCGGTTCCGGCGGAGGTCGTCCTCGACATGGGCGCCGATCTGACGATTGCCGTCAATGTCGTGCCGCGCATGAAGCGCGGAGTCGAAACCGTGGTCGCCTCCTGGTACCGCAAGATCAACGCGTTCAACCCGCTGAACTACCTGGTGGACTCGGAGGACATGCCGAACCTGTTTGACATCGTCATGAACTCGATGCAGATCCTCGAGTACGAATTGGGGAACTTCAAGGCGATCGCTGCCGACGTGCTGATCAATCCCGATCTGTCCGACTTCACGTGGATCGAGTACTACCGCGCTGACGAATTGATTGCGCGGGGGGCGGATGCGGCGAGGCGTGCACTGCCAGCCATCGAGAAGACGATCGAGGCCAGAATTGCGCCGATCCGGCTGGTGGCCCCCGGCGCGAACAGGCCGGAAGGGACGTAGGACATGACGTCGCTCGCGATCTCCGTGACGGCGACGGCCTTCGGGTGGCTGGTGCTCGCTGGCGTGTTCATCCTCGTGCTCCGGGCGCGCTGGCTCGCGAAGCTCCGGGCCGGTTTCTTCGTCTCCATGTTGCTGGCCATGATGGGCGTGGCACTGATGTCGGCGTCGGTAGTCGGCGTGTGGGGATATGAGGCGGCCAGGCGCATCCTCGACCGCCAGATCAGCGTCGAACTGCAGGACGTGGGCGAGATCGTCGAGAGCCGGGTGGCACAGATCATCGGCGACATCTCGACGAGGCTCGGGAGCTTCGGAGCCTCGATCGCGCCACTGGTCAACGCCCGGGCCTCGGCGGGCCAGCTGCAGGACCAGTTGCGGACAATCCGGAATTTCTACCCCGGTTTTCTCCAGATGGAGATCTTCGACAGTGACGGCCGGCCCGTCGCCGTCAGTTCCGCGGCGGTTCAGCAGGAGGAGACGAACAGGGTTGCCGTCGCGTTCGGCCTGGACGGCAGGCCGTTCGTGTCCGAGGCCCGGTATTCGGCCATCTACAAGCGGCAGGTGATCGCGATCAGTGTGCCGCTCGGTGTCGGCTCCGGACCTGTGGTCGGCGTCGTTGTGGTTTGGTACGATTTGAGGATCGGGCTCGACGCGCTCGTGAAGGTCGCGAAGTTCAACCAGAGCGGGTACGCCGTGATGGCGGACGGCGACGGCCGGATCCTCGCCCATCCCGACGTCTCGCGCGTCAACGAAGACATCTCGTCGTACCCTGCGATCCAGCTCGCGCGGCAATCGGGCAAGAGCGGGACGGTGACCGCCCTGAACGCGCGACGGGAGTCCAGGCTGTTTGGCTACCGGCCGATCCCGAATCCCGGCACGCTGGCCAGGCAGCCGTGGATCCTGCTCACCGAAATTGACGAGAGCGAGCAGTTGGCGCTGCTGCTCACCCTGCGCCGCGAGCTCGTGGTTGGCGTCGTGCTGGTGCTGCTGGCCGGCCTGCTTGTCGCGCAGCAGGTCTCACGATCGATCCAGCAGCCGATGCACGAGCTCAGTGATTTTGCACATCGGATCGGCAGTGGCGACATGACCGGACGCGTGGCGCTCGGCGGTCATGACGTGGCCGGCCGGCTGGCCGCGTCGCTGAACGAGATGGCCGCCGGCCTCCAGGAGCGCGATCACGTCAAAGAGGTGTTCGGCCGCTACGTCGCGACGCAAGTCTCGGCCCAGATTCTCGACGGCCAGGTGAACCTGGGCGGCGACTCGCGGCGTGTCACGATCCTCTTCTCCGACATCCGAAGCTTCACGGCGATGGCGGAGCAGATGACGCCCTCGCAGGTCGTGTCGTTCCTCAACGACTACTTCTCGGAGATGGTGGACGCCGTCTTCGAGCAGAACGGCATGCTGGACAAGTTCCTGGGCGACGGACTGATGGCGGTCTTCGGCGCCTTCGGCGACACGCCCGACCACCCGCGCCGCGCCGTGCTGGCGGCGCTCCGCATGAAGGCGCTGCTGGCCAAGATCAACGGCGAGCGGGCGATGGCGGGGAAGCCCCCGATTGCGATCGGCATCGGCATCCACTCCGACGACGTGATCGTCGGCAATATCGGATCGCGCAAGCGCCTCGAGTTCACCGTGGTTGGCGACGGCGTCAACGTGTCGTCGCGGCTGCAGACGCTCAACAAGGAATTCGGGACCACGATTCTGGTCAGCGAAACGACGTTCGAGGCCCTCAAAGACGAGTTCGAATGCCGCCAGATGCCGGACACGCCGCTTCGAGGCAAGCACAAGGAACTCAGGTTCTACGAAGTCGTCAGCGTCAAGGCCGGAGCCAGCGTCTGACGGTGCCGGCGTCGATCCGCATGCCCGGCAAGGCCGTGTGAGCCCAAGCCCATGACGACTGCATCTCCCGCGATCGCGCCGCCACCCGGGGTACCGGGCGTGTATCGGCGCACGTCGTTCTGGATACTGCTGCTGCTGGCCGCGATCGGGCTGGCCTGGAGCGCATCCTCGATTGCCAGCTATCTGACGTACACGCGGAGCGTGACCGAGTCGGCCAGGTCGAATCTGACCTCGTTGACCGGCAAGGCCGCGCTGTCGATTGACGCGATTCTCCGGGAAGCCACGGACGGCGTGGACGCCGTCGCGGCCGGCTTGAGCACGGGTTCGCTGACCAAGGACACGGCCCTTGCGCGCCTGCGCGAGGGGCTTGAGCAGCACACGCGTTACGTCGGGACCACGGTGAGTTACAGACCGTTCGGGTTCGATCCACAGCGGCGGCTGTATTCGGCGTACTACACGAAGAAGGACGGGCTGGTGAAGTTTGTCCAGCTCGACACCGTCTACGACTACACGAAGCCCGAGTACGACTGGTTTGGTCCGGCGTTGACGGGAGGACCGCTGTGGACGGCGCCGTATTACGACGAAGCCGCCCGGACCTTCATGGTGACGTACTCGGCGCCCTTCTACGCCGTAGACCCGTCGACCAGGTCGCGCGCAGCGCTTGGCGTGGTCACCGTCGATATCTCAATGGACGAGATTCGACGGATCATCGAATCGCTGGATCTTGGTCCGACGGGATTTGGCGCACTGGTGTCGCAGAAGGGACTGTACCTCTCGCATCCCAACACAGACCTGGTGCGTGGGAAGAAGACGCTCGCTCAGGTCGCCGCCGAAGAGCACGACCCCGACAGGTTGCTGCTGGCCGGGAAGATCGAGAAGGGCGAAGCCGGGATCATCGACCACCTCAGCGCCACGACAGGGCTGAGTGCGTGGCTGAGTTATGCGCCCGTCCCCTCCACCGGATGGTCGCTGCAGAATACGTTCATCAAGGACGATCTCCCCTGGGATGTCGCGCGCATTCGGAGGCAGCTGATCGACAGTACGATCGCCCTGCTGATCTTCGGGGTGTCTGCCGCCGCACTCCTGCTGCGCGTGCATACGGGGAGCCTGCCGAGGCTCTGGGCCACGTCCATCGTCACCGCGATCCTGCTGGCCGCGGGGATCGGCCTCGTGTGGAAGATCTCGCTCTCGTATGATTCGCAAGGCCCGACCCGAGGCGTCCAGATCAGCGACAGGGCGACGCTGCAACGGGTGATGAATGCCTATGAACGCGTATCCGCCGAGCGCCGAACCGAGCCGCCCGTCTATGTCCCCACCGGCGTGTTCATCGAATCCGCGTCGCTCAGCGCCGTCGACGATCTGTCGGTGACGGGCTACCTGTGGCAGAAGTACACCATCGGCGCCCAGGACAACCTGGCCCGCGGGTTCGTGATCGGCAACGCAACCAGCCTGACCGTGTCCGACCCGTACCGCCAGCGTGAACACGATGTCGAGGTCGTGAGATGGCATTTCAACTGCACGATTCGGCAGCGGTTTGATCATTCCAGGTTTCCCCTCGAGCAGGAGAAGATCGGCTTCCGGATCCTGCATCAGGATCTCAACCACAATGTCGTGCTCGTGCCGGATCTCGCCGCCTATCCGATCACGAATCCAACGTCGCTGCCCGGGCTGGAAAAAGGGATGTTCCTGCCCGGCTGGGAGTTGACCAGGAGCTTCTTCGAGCTGCGCGACAGGCGCTACGAGACCAACTTCGGACTCGAACGATCCCTGGCCAAGGAGGATTTTCCGGCCCTGCATTTCAACGTTGTCATCCGCCGCGTCCTTGTCGACGCTTTCATCTCCAACCTGACGTCGGTCATCATCGTGACCATCCTGCTGTTCACGCTGCTGATGATCGCGAGCAGGGACGAGCGGCTCGTGGGTTTCATGCAGGCGGGCAGCGGCCGGGTGCTGAACATCTGCGTGGCAATGTTCTTCGTGATCGCGTTCAGCCACATCGACATTCGGCGGAAGATGGCCGCCGAGGAGATCTTCTACCTGGAGTACTTCTATTTCGTCATCTACGCGGCGATGCTGTGGATCTCGATCAACTCGGTGCTCTTCGCGATGGGCACGCGCATCCGGTTGATCCACTACCGGAACAACCTGATCTCGAAGCTGACGTTCTGGCCGTGCCTCCTGGGCCTGCTGTTGGTTGTGACGGTGTTCGCGTTTCGCTGAGCGCGTCGCGGATGACCTGCGCCGTTGCGCTTGACAATGCCGCTGGTGTGACCGCACTATGAGCCGGACTGAATAGAGAGTCAGATCGCAACGCTATGTCCTTGCCACCCGACACTACTGACGCCCCAGCGCCGGCCGCCAGCCGCACGCTTCGTGGATTCGAGCATGCCATGCGCATCACCGACGAAGTGGCGCCCTTCAGCGTCGTCTCGGTGCTGCGGCTGGAGGGCAGCCTGGCTGTCCCCGCGCTGCGTGCCGCGCTCGACGCGCTGCAGCGACGCCATCCGCTGTTGCGAGCCCGCATTCTGCCTGAAGGGAAGGGCTACGCGTACCACTTCGACGTCGCGGGGCCGATTCCCCTCGAGGTCGGCGAGCGGTCCGGTCACGACCACTGGATCGCGGCCGTCGAGGACGAACTCGCTCGGCGCATCGACCTGGAGGCCGGGCCGCTGATCCGCTGCCGGTACCTGTTTGACCAGAGCGGCGGCGACCTGATCGTCGCCATCCCGCACAACATCCTCGATGCGGCCTGCGCGGCGCCTCTCTTCTCCGAACTGATCTCCCTGTGCGCGGGCCTGGCGCCAGCGAGCGCCGGCGACACTGCCCAGGAGGGCCGTTTCTCCGCGTCGGCGCTCTACCCGAAGGAGTACACCGGGTTGGGTCTCGCCCGCGCAACAGCCGCGCATATGGGGCGCCAGATGGCCGACGAGATGCGGTTCCGCTGGCACTCGCGCGGCGTGCGGAAGGCCCCCATTTTCGAGACGGGCCGGTGCCGCATCCTGCCGATCCGGCTTTCTCCCGCACTGACGGCCGGGCTTGTCCAGGTCAGCCGCCGGCGCCGCATCACGCTCAATGCGATTCTCAGCGCCGCCATGGTGTCGGCGGTGCAACGCCACCTGTACCCGTCTCCGCGCGTCCCCCTGCGACACATTATCTTCACCGACCTTCGACCGCGACTGCGCACGGCGGTGCCGGGGACTGTGCTCGGGTGCTTCCTCACGTTGTTCCGCCTCACGGTAATGGTGGAGCGCGCGCGCGGCTTCTGGCCCCTTGCGCAGCAGATCCAGGACCTGACGCTGCGGGCCGCGCGATCCGGCGAACGGTTTCTGGCCAACTCCACGAGCCCGGGCACGATGAAGATGATCTTCGGCTTGAAGGCCTTCCGAATGAGCGCCACCGCCTTCAGCTATGCCGGGCCGATCGACCTGCGGACGACGGGCGGATCCTTCGAGGTGACCGGCGTGCATTCGTTCGCCGCCAACATGACGCTCGGGCCGGAATACAGTGCCCTGGTCCGGCTCTTTCGCGGCGAACTGTGGTGGGACATCCTGTACCTCGATTCCGACATGGACGCGGCCCTGGCTCAGCGGATCGCGGACGATATGCGGGCGATTCTTGAAGAGGCGACATGCTGATCGAACTTGATGACGTCTGCCGCGCGGTCGGTCTGGTGCTGGGACGCCGCGACCCGAAGGCGGATGACCGCATTCAGGCGGACCTGGGGGGCGAGTCGATCGACGTGCTCAACATCGTCGTGACGCTTGAACAGAAGTACGGCATCGTGATCGACGAAGCCGCCATGGCGAATGTGTCGACGGTGCGGGATCTGTACGACCTGGCCTTGAAGAGCTCCCATGCCGCCATTCCAGCCGCAAACCCTGCTCGACCTGCTTGACGAGCGCGCCGCGCGCGCTCCAGCGCAGGCCGCGTTCTACTGGGACGATCAACCTGTCTCGTACGCCGAACTCCGGGACCGCGTCAACCGCTTCGCCGTTCTGCTGGTCGAGCGCGGTGTGGTGCGGGGCGACAGGGTCTTGATTCGGCTGGGCAACGGGCCGGATTTCTTCCAGGCGTTCTATGGCGCGATCCGCGCCGGCGCGATAGCCGTTCCGGTGTTTCCCGCCTCCGGTTCGACTCGCATCGCGGCCCTGGCCAGTCTCTGCGGCGCGCGCATCCTGGTGGTTCCGAGCGGCGACCCCGACGACGTCCCGGGAGTGCAGAGCGTCACGGTGGCCGAGAGCGACCGATGTTCGCCTCGCGGCACGTTTCCGGCCGTCGTTCCCCACGACGTCGCCTTCCTGCAGTACACGTCTGGCAGCACGGGGCTGCCCAAGGGAGTGATGCTTTCGCACGAGGGTCTGCTGACCAACATGGCGCAGATGATCGCCGGGATGGCCATCACGGCCGACGACTGCTTTGTGAGCTGGCTGCCGGTGTACCACGACATGGGCTTGATTCTGATGACGATGGTGCCGCTCTTCCTCGGCGCCAAACTCGTGCTGCTGCCCACGTCGCTGGCAAACGCGCGGCCGTGGCTGTTGGCCATCGAACGCCATCAGGGCACGCTGACGGCGGCGCCGGATTTCGCCTACCGGCTCGCGGTGCGCTATGTGCGCGATCCGTCCGCCTACGACCTCTCAAGCCTGCGTCTGGCGCTCAACGCCGCAGAGCCTGTCCGCCCCCGCACGATCGAGGAGTTCGAGCGCGCGTTCCGTCTGCATGACGTCGTGATTGCCGGCTACGGACTGGCCGAAGCCACCGTCGGCGTCAGCACGTGGACGCCTGGCAAACCGCCGCTGGTGGACGCGCGCGGCGTGGTGAGCGTGGGCCGCCCGTTCCGCGACATCGATATCCAGATCATTGAAGACGATCAGCCCGTCGCGGAAGGGCAGCCCGGCGAGATCGCCGTGCGCAGTCCGGCCAACACCCGCGGGTATTACAGCGATGAGGCAGAAACCGCACGCCTGTTCTGGCGAGACGCGTACACCAAGACCGGCGACCTCGGTTATCTGGACGCTGCCGGACATCTCTTTGTGACCGGACGCCTGAAGAACATCATCAAGCATGGTGGCGAGACGATCTTCCCGCAAGAAGCCGAACAGATCGCCGATCACCTGCCGTTCGTCCGCCGCAGCGCGGCCGTTGGGATTGACTCTGGCGGACCCGAGGGCGAGCAGCTCTACGTGTTTGCGGAAGTGTCGAAGGTCGCCGGCCTCGACGAGCCCGCGCTCCACAACTCCGTCGTGGACGTGGTCGACGCGATTCACGCGCAACTCGGACTCCGTCCCGGGCGCGTGTACCTGCTTCGGCCACACGGCATTCCTCTCACGCACAACGGCAAGATTCAGCACGCTGCTCTCCGCCAGCGGTATCTGTCCGGTGAGCTGCGGACGGACAATGCCATCCTGTTTCCGGGCTACTGACACGCCCGCAGACGTGCGGTGCAAGGCAGGACTGGACCGTGTATCATGCACAGACAATGAACGACAGAGTGTGTGTCGTGACGGGAGCCACCGGGGGGATCGGGTACGAAACTGCCCGCGGCATCGCCCGGCAGGGCGCGACCGTTGTGATCGTCGGACGGAGCGCGGAGAAGAGCCGGGCCGCGGTCGAGCAGATTGCGCGGGAGACCGGCAATCCGAGAGTCGAGTGCCTGATCGCCGACCTGTCGATTCAGGCAGACATCCGGCGACTTGCCGGGGAAATCGGGGAGCGGTACCCGCGCCTCAACGTGCTCGTGAATAATGCCGGCGGGGTGTACATGAACGGCCAGATGAGCGCGGACGGGATCGAGATGACGCTGGCGCTCAATCACCTCGGGTACTATCTGCTCGCGCGCCTGCTGAGCCCGTTCCTCAAGATCAACGCCCCGGCTCGCATCGTCAACGTGTCATCGTTTGCGCACATCGGCGCCAGGATCGACTTTCCGGCTCTCGAGTTCAGCGGCTGGAGTGGGTACAAGCGCTCCAAGCTCGCCAATCTGCTGTTCACCTACGAACTGGCACGTCGAATGGACGGCACCGGCGTCACCGTCAACGCCCTGTCCCCGGGTTTCGTGGCCAGCAACTTCGGCTTGAACAACCGGGGGCTGCTCGCCACCATGAAACCGATGATGAACTGGTTTGCGGTCAGCAACGAGACGGGCGCCAGGACCAGTGTCTACCTGGCCACGTCGCCTGACGTGGACGGTGTGACGGGGAAGTATTTTTCCAGATCGAAGCCACGGCGGTCGTCCCGAATCTCCACCGATCGGGGCGCGGCAGCCACATTGTGGGAGATCAGCGCCAGGATGACCGGCTTGACGGCCGATTGACTAACACAGGGCGACGGCCGGCCACAGGGGTGCCGGCGTCGGCCGACCTGCTCGAGGAGAAGCGCCCATGTTGTTGGCCCCAGTCTTCGTATGCATTGGCTTCATGATTGCGATTCTGTACGTCGATCTGCAGTTCGACATGCTCGGACTGCCGCATCGGCGCACCGGCGGACCGATTCCGGCCGGCGTGCTGGGGCAGATCGCCACCTACTACGGGGTCATCACGAAGAATCCTTACCTGCTGATGTTCGTCATGCTGACGACACTCACGTGCATCATCGCGGAGATCGTGTACGCCATCGTGCCGCCGTGGGCCGGGTACTCGTCGCTCGTTTTGATTCTGCTGGCCATGGGGGGCGGCATCGTCAAGGTCATTCCCACGGCGCAGCGCCTGGCGACAGACAAGGACACGATCGACGAGCGGACCCGCATGGTCCACGGCATGTTCCCGTCTCACATCTTCCTCCTGGTGGCCATTCTGCTGCTGGCGCTGGTTCAGTTCATCGGCACCCGTACGTAGGTATTGACGCCCACATCTCTGCCGGCTGAGACCCTGGCCAAGCCCGATTCCCTGTCCGCCGGCTGCGACAGCACCATCAGATCCGACCCGGGTTGCCTTGTCTGTGCGGAACCGTTCACGCTACACTCGATTCAGGAGACGAGACTACCCGCCCCCGATGAACCCCCCACTTGCCCCCAATGAAACCATGGCCAGTTCGAAACGAAATCAGGGCACGGAGGGAGCGATGCAGACGCTCGGCAGAACTTTCGCACTAATCTTCTTGACGGCACTTCTGTTTGTACCGGTACCAGCTTCGGCTCAGGAGGCAAAGACCGGACGTCTGACTGGCGTCGTCAAGGACGCCCTGGGAGCGGTCATCCCGGGTGCCGGAGTTGTGGCGACCGACGACCAGACGAAGGCGAGCTTCAGAACGATGGCCGATGGCGTCGGCGCGTGGGCCATTGCCCGCATTCCGGCGAGCAGTTACACCGTGACGATCACGGCTCCCTCCACGGTGTCGGCTGTGCTGAAGAACATCAAGGTCGAACCGGGTGGCGCGGTCACCGCGGATGCGACGCTGCAGGTCGGCATCAGCGAGACCGTCATCGTGACGGCGTCGAGAACCGAGGAACTGCTGGTCAACGCGCCGGCGGCGGTGACCATCGTCAATGACCGGACGATCGAGGCGTCACCGACGCAGAACTACGCCGATCTGATGCGCACGGTTCCCGGGGTGAACGTCGTGCAGATGTCAGCGCGCGACTTCAGCGTCACACCTCGCCAGGCGACCGTCATTCCGGCCGGAAGCCAGCTTGTGATGATCGACGGCCGGTCGACCAACCAGGACTACTTCGGCTACGTGGCGTGGGACTTCCTCCCGACCAATCTCGGTGAGATCAAGCAGATCGAAGTGCTGCGCGGCCCTGCGTCTGCCGTGTGGGGTCCGAGCGCGATGAACGGCGTGGTCAACATCATCACGAAGTCGCCGCGCGAAATGGCCGGAACGACGCTCACGATGGGCGTCGGAACCTTTGACCGCAAGGGCGGATTGGTCGATCCCGCCGTCGGGGCGACTGACGACGCCGGCAGCCTCTATTACGTCAGCCTTTCTCACGCCATGATCATCAACGACCGATGGGCAATGAAGGCGTCGGCGGGGTACTACCAGTCTGACCCCATGGCACGCCCTGCCGGGACGCTTCCCGACCAGCCCACGGTCCCGTACCCTCCGTTCAGGAACTACGGGACGAAGCAGCCCAAAGTCGATCTCCGGCTCGACTACGATTCTCCAAATGGCCTGGACCACCTGTCGTTCTCGGGCGGGTACGCCCGGACCGGCGGCACATTCCACACGGGACTCGGGCCATTCCATCTGGAGGACGGCGCCTACGGCGGCTACGGCAAGGCCGAGTACCGCCGCGCCGGCCTGACCGTCAGGTCCTTCGTGAATCTCTGGGGCGGCACGGCCCCAAGCATCCTGGCCGTCGGTCCGCTGGGGGCGCCGATTCTCAACTACTTCAGCGACAGGACGTGGGACATCTCCGGGGAGAACGTCCAGATGGTGGGAGGGCGGCACCTGCTCACCTACGGCGCCAACTTCCGCCACAACTGGACCAACATGACGATGGCGCCGCTGGCCGACAAACGTGACACGATTGGCGGCTATCTTCAGGATGAGGTGATCCTCTCCGAGCAGTTCCGCTGGAACGTCGGCGTCAGAGCCGACAAGTTCGACAGCCTGGATCATGCCGTGGTCTCGCCGCGCACGGCGTTGCTCTTCAGCCCGATGCCAGGATCGACCTTCCGCGTGTCATATAGCCGGGCCTATCGCGCCCCGTCCCTGTTCCAGAACTACATGGACACGGTGGTCGCGAACAGAATCCCCTTGGACGGGTTCGGGCTGGCAGGCCAGTTCGCTTACTTCCCGGTGAAAGGTCTCGGGAGCCTCGACCTCAAGGAGCAGACCCTCGACGGGTACGAAGCCGGCTACTCGGCGTCACTCGCCAAGGGCCGGGTGCATTTCGGCGTGACCTATTACCTGAACGACAGCCGGCACGACATGATCCTGAGCCCGACAGCGCCATATACCTCACAGAATCCGCCTCCTCCTCCAGGATTTCCCTCATGGCTCGCTGCTTACCTTGTCCCGACGGGGCCCATTGCCTTGCCGTCAGCTCTTCAGTACCAGAACATCGGTCAGGTTCGGAACCAGGGCGTTGAGACAAGCGTCGACGCTCAGGCGACTCGCTACGTCAGCGTGTTCGCCAACTACTCATGGCAGGCGAAGCCGGTGCCGAAGGACTTCGACATATCGCTGATCAACCTCCCGCCGAAGCATCGGTTCAACGCGGGGCTGATGTTCGACTACAAGAGGATCCAGGGAGATGTTTCGGTCGGGTATACGAGTGAGGCGTACTTCCGGGACATCCTGACGTACGCCGGATGGATCAAGGGATTCACCGTGATCAACGCCGGGCTGGGTGTGCGCCTCGCTGGCGACAATGCTGTGCTGGTCGTCAAGATCAGAAACCTGGGCAATGAGCCCGTGCAGAATCACCTGTTCAGCGACTTGCTGAAACGCCAGATCGTCGCCGAATTGAGACTGCGCAGATAGGTGTCCGACAGATGGTGCCTGGTGAACTGGCGGTCGGTCCACGGAACGAACCCATCAGAGCACCAGGCATCGCATCGACGCGCGATCGTCATTAGAGGAGTGTTCATGGATCGGACGCCGTTCCCCCGCCCTCAGGTGTTTCAGCCCGGCAATCTCGACGCGTGGGTCCGGCACGTCGTCGACATCCACTTTCACCCTGAGCACGGCACGCCGTTCTGGATCGAGCGGGCGAGAGAACTGGGCATCGACGCGCGTCGCGATATTCGGTGTTATGACGACCTCGCGCTGCTCGGGTTCCTCCCGATCGACGCGCTCCGCACCAGAAACGTGCTCGACTTCGTGCCCGCCGCGATTGCCAGGGACCCGGGCAAGATTCACGTTCACGAGACCGGAGGCACCACCGGGTCGCCCTCGCGGATTCCGGTGCGTGACTACTTCAAGATGATCAACGGCTTCATGAACTGGTACCTGGATGAAGTCGTCGGGTTTCCCCGCAGCGGAAACTGGCTGTTCGTCGGTCCGACCGGGCCGCACGGCATCGCGGAATCCACCATCAATATGGCGGAGGCGCGAGGCGGGATCTGCTTCCTGATCGATCTCGATCCGCGCTTCATCAAACTGCTCTACCAGCAGGGAGACATGCGGACCGTCGGGCTGTACATGGAGCACGTCCGCCGCCAGGTGTACTCGATTCTCGACACGCAGCAGATCGATATCCTCGGAAGCACGCCTGCCTTGTTGCAGTCGCTGGCGCCCGAACTGAAGGAGCGCGGGTACCGCTTCTCCGGCATGATGTACGGCGGGACCCAACTCACCAAGGATCTCTACCATCTGCTGCGGACTGAGTTCTTCCCAGACGCCGTCCACACGGCCGTGTACGGAAACACGCTGATGGGCGGGGCGGTTCTGGGACCGCCGCAGCCGGGCGAAGACGAGATCGCGTACTACCCGATGGAACCGGTGGTCAAGCTCGACGTCGTAGACCCGGAACACCCCGAACGGATGGTCGGCATGGGGCAGACGGGGCGGGTCTGCCTCACGGTCTTGTCCGAGGAGAGACTCCTGCCTCGGATGCTGGAGCGCGACCAGGCCGAGCGCTGGCACGCACTCCCGGTGCTCGGATGCGAGGGAGTGGCCAACGTTCGGTCGATGGCGTTGCAGCAGAACGCGATGGCCGAAGGAGTCTACTGACCATGTTCATCCCGGCCATGATCGGCAGGGGGCGGGAGGGCTACAGGAGCCTGGAACGCCGGACCGTGTTCGGGTTCGACGGATCGGTGGTGACCGAGGCGACCATCACGCCGGCCGTGCTGGTCAACCAGCTCGCCCGCAAGCCGTCTCCGGGGCTGCGATCGCTTCCCATCCACCGCCTGCTCGACATGCTGGCCCGCGCAGCGGATTTGTTCGAGACGGGTCAGCCCGACGGTCTGGCTCCCGAAGCGTACGTGCGGAACGCGTCGCTGGCCTCCGGCCTGCCACTCTCGATCACGCGCACCCAGACGCTCGGCATCTTCCCGCCCGCTCTGCGAATGATGGGCCGGTTTCTCGATGTACAGAGCCCTGGCGGGCTCGACGTGTTCGACACCGGCGTCTATGAGGCGGGAGGCATCCGGATTGGACTGGTGCCGCGTGGTCGCAACGTCGGCTTCGTGATGCCGGGCAACCATCCGTCCACGCACTTCCTGTGGTTGCTGGCGCTCGCGATGAAAGTGCCGGTTGTCGTGCGCCCCTCTGTCGACGACCTGTTTACGCCGTACAGGCTGGTCATGTCGTTCCTGGAGGCGGGGATGCCAGAGGACGCCGTCGCGTTCGTGCCCGGCGGCCACGATCTGGTCGACGCCATCGTTCAGTCCTGTTCGCTCTCGGTCCTGTTTGGCACTCAGCAACTGGCGGATCGGTACGCGTCGAACCGGAACGTCAGGATTCACGGACCTGGCCGGTCGAAAGTCGTCGTCACGGCCGACGCCGACTTCGGGCAGACCGTCAGGTTGATTTCGCGTCTCGTGCTGGATGACGCGGGCCGCGGGTGCATCAATGGCAGTGCGGTCGTGGTGGAGGGCGACGCCGGGAAGCTCGCCGCCGCGGTTGCGGTCGAGCTGGAAGCGGTGCCTGTCCGGTCGCCGCTGATGGAGGGCGCCCAGCTCGGATCGGTCCGCCCGGCGGAGGCAGCGGCCTACAACGCGATGATCGACAGTCGTCTCGGGAGCGGGGCACGCGAGTTGACGCCCGGACGCGATGCCCGGGTGGCGACCGTTGATGGCGTCGCGATGATGCGGCCGATCGTGATCGAAGTGGATTCCTTCGAGCACCCGCTCTTCGGGATGGAGTTGCCGTTCCCGTTCGTCGTGTTCGCTCCTGCGCTGCGCAAGGATCTGGCCCGCGCAGCGAGCCACTCCCTGGCGGTCGTCGTGGCGGGCACGGGCGACGCCCTGACGGAGGAGCTGCTGCGGGAACCAACGGTGGACAAGGTGTTCGACAGCGGCGCCCTGAGCACGGAGTTCGATCCCCGGGAGCCCCATGAAGGCTACCTGCTGGACTTTCTGTTCCAGAAGAAGGCCATCCGATCCGGGGCCCCCATGTTGAGTCTGTCGCCCCGCGCCTGACGACTCCCGTCGCCAAGGCGTCCCCACGTGTCGGAGCCCGGCGCCCGACCGCGCGTCATGCCAGGACACGTCCCGCTCGACGGGGGTATCATGGTGAGCACGATCTCCCCGATCCTGTTGGAGGTTCTGTCATGTCCGACTCAAACGCAGCGGTCTTGAAGTTCCCTTTGGCCGTCTCTTGCTTCGCCGCTCAACGCATGCTTGGCGCCATTCCCATGGTCGGTGACTGGGAGCCGGCTCGCGCCGCCCAGAAGACGCTGTACAAGGCCGGCGAGGCAGCCAAGAAGGATTTCAGCACGAACACGATGTTGTTCGGGGCGTTTCAATTCAGCGACAAGGCGCAAAGCGCGCTCGCCACGCTGGCCTCGGACGCGATGACGCTCAAGGTGTTGAAACCCAGCTACATGATGGACGTCGTGTCGGACCTGTTCCAGGGATCGACGGATGCGTACGATGCACTCGCCACCGAGGACGCAAGGGATCTGCTGAAAGAGCAGTTCCAGAACACGGGAGATGTCCTCGGATTCGTGAACCACTCCGACGCGCCCTCGAAGCTCTCGGCGGACGGATCGTATCCGCTCGAAGAGCAGGTTGAGCAGTGCTACTCCCGTGGACACTATCCCGCGCTCTGGCTCGTCGAGGGGCTGGGAGAGCGCTACGCGCATGCCCACCTGGATGCCGATCGGGACACTCGTGATCTGCTCACGAGTGGGCCGGCCGCGGCGCTGCCCGAGAAGACCCAACTGATGATGCATGCCGGCATGGGCATTGCCTTCGCCAAGCACGAGATCGACACGCTGACTCCCTGGAGTGCCGAGACGAATGTGGAGGACGCACTGAAGCGCTTCCTCGAACGGGTTCGGGAGAGCTCGATGGCTGGCTACGAGGGGGCAGCGATGGAATCTCTCGGCCTCGTCACGCGGACGTGGTACCAGCAGTTGGTGGGATTGATCTCCGACCAGTTGCTGGCGCTCGACGCCGACGCCGTCGAGTACTTCTGGCACGGCGCCGGGCGGGCGATGTATTTCGCGCCGATGACGATGATCCCCGGCCTGTCGCCATGGGACGCGGCCGATCAGGAGCCGCCAGACGAGACCGCCCGCCGCAACGCGCGTGCCGGCGTGGCGTGGGCCTTTACCATTGTCAACATCAGGCAGCCTGGGATCGCCGCCCATTTCCTCCGGCACAAGACCAGCCGTATCCGCGGCAACCACGCCTACACCAACGGCGTGCATTCCACGCTGATCATGGCCGGCGACATGGTGCCCGGCCACAAGTACGTGTCCGAGTTCTGCCGGTTCGAGCCGGATGCGACTGAATCAGCACTCGGAGAATCCTGGGCCGAGCACATCGGACATGACGCAGAGGAGAAGATCGACCGGTACCGCGAGGCGCTCAGGGCGCATCACAGGCTCGGCGACGTGTTCCGGTTCCACGACCTGCCGCAGTTTGTGGCGGATCTGGACGTATAACCCCCGGGGTTCTTCAGGGTGACCGAGCACGATCGCTTTCTCATCAGAAAATGCGACGAGGCCGTCCGGGACGGTGTCGCCCTCGAGCAGTGGTGCCGGCGGGGTGGCGGCACGCGCACCGCGTTCGGACTCGACCTCAAGCAGACGTTCTTCCTGCCTAATCGGGCGGATGGCTACTTCGGCTCCATCAGGCTGAATGGAATCGACACGTCGGTGATGGGGTGCCGCCAGCACATCGAATTCGCCCGTGTCAGCAGGCGGCGCGATGCGGCCAGATTGCTCAAGGAGTTCGTGCTGGGTGAATTCCTCACGCGGGCCCACTGGGTCAATCCCGACGGTGCTCCCGGCGGCTTCGGTGTCGAACGGAGTCTCTATCGGACGGCTGGCGGCCAATACGGCCGGTTCGCCGACGACGACCGTGCCGGGGCCGTAGACTGGCGGGACATCGGTCCCAGGTTCCGGTGGGTGCTGCTCACGATCAAGCTCCATGACTTCGCCCTGAATCTGGGCCCCATTACTCGGAGCATGGAGGAAGCGGTCTGCGTGACGCCCCTTCCCGAATTCGTACGGGTGGTCGAGTACCCCACGCCAGAGTACGCGCTGGAAGTGTCGATCGGTTATCCCTTCATCGACTACGCGCCGATTCCGAACTTCTTTGGATTCGGTCCGGGCAAGTTCGGCGTCGCCGTCAAGCTGTTCTCGTTCTATCTCACGCACGACAACCGAATCCGCGTGATGATGGAGTTCGCCGCCGCGCCGCGAGCCCGGAAAGTGCTCGACCTCTGGGGAGTTGATCCCGTCTACGGTGGAGCGGCCCTGGTGGACACGCTGACCATGGGCCTGGTCGATCCAGAGCCGGTCCACGAACTAATGGACACAGGCATGCTCGTCCAGCATTGCCATGTCCACCAGAAGCTGATGGACGGCGCCTCCAAGCAGTGGGAAGAGTGGCTGGCGGAAGCCGGGTACTGACAGAGTCGCGAACGACAGCCCCGCGCTCCCGCCTGTATTTCCTACACCTGGTGAATCATCTTGTTTATCATCTCTGCCGGCGGCGGCGCGGAGGCCATCTCCGGGTGCGACATCTTCGCGTGAACCGCCACATGCTGCATCAGTTCTTCCCGAGTCGGCGCGACGACCTCGAAGGGGCACTTCGCGCCGCTTTCCGCGCAAACGAGCTTGAACGCCATACTCAACCTCCTGTGCGTAGTCTACGCCAGAATCTGACATCCGGGCCAGCCAGCCCCATCGTGAACTGGTTCGACTGCTGGTTGGTCATTCGCCCGTACGAACATCGAGCCCGCCTACCTGATAATTCGCTTGACCGTAAACTTCAGCACCAGCACAGGACACCCGGGGGTTCGGCACGTCGCGGGATCCTTGACGAAGCCGTTCGGCGACGTGGCAAACACCAGGCCTTCGGCTGGAATGGTCGGGTACTCGTCCTCCAGAAGCGGTCTCCACGTGATCGGCACCTTGGGCATGAGGTACCCGTTGACCCAGCCGACGATCGTGTTGGCGTCGATGACCTTCGCGACCCACCGTGCCCTCAACCCCGCCAGCGCGTTGGCGACGTACGGGTACGGAATCGTCATGAACAGGTAGTCGGCGGTGAATTCAGTGGGGCTGGTCGGGACCCAGGACCCGAACGCCGTCGTGTGAGGACCGTCCGGCGGGCCGCCGAGCGCGGCCGTGTCGTCTGCCACGAACAGACCGTCGGAAAAGAGCGTCGGCGTCATGAACAGCGTGTACGCCGGCGTTCCCTGGTTGCAGGCCGACGGCGCCACGCCAGCCGGGCAGATCTGAATGGCCTGGCCGAACCATGCTCCCACTGCGGGATGGTCCTTTGTGCTGATCGACGGGTTCGGCGGGGGAAACGCATCCGCCGTGTCGAACGACGTGACCTGGAGCGTGGCCTCTTCTGGCGGAACGGTGCGTTCTACCAGCCTCGTCCGCTCTGAACGCGGAGTCTGTTCTGCGGTCTGGGACTTCGGGGCCGGTCGAGCCTGCTGTGGAGGAGGAACCGGATCTGCCACCGGGACCGGCAGGGGAGGCTGCCCCATCTCTGCCGGCGCCGCCTGCTCTGGGCGCGGCGACTGGCTGGCGGAAACAGGAACCCGCAGGGGAAACGGAACCGGATCTGGAAGCAGCACCAGCTCCAGGAACGGAGAAGGCTGTGTCACGCTCTCCTGCTCTTGCTGGCGCGGCCGAACCTGTCTGACGTCCTGCGCAGCCGCTTCAGCGCCAAGTAGCGCCGTGAGGACCCCGACCGCGGCGACCAAGCCCATTCTTCTTCCGTAGACTATCGTTGCCATGATCGATCTCCTGAATGTCAGAACCTGAAGTTCATGCCGACCAGTCCGCTGGTGTGCGTGTTCGACTCGTCCATCGTGCCCCGAATATCACCCTGCTGATACGGTCCGACGACGTGAGCCCGTGGGACAAAGTAGACGCTGGCGACCATCTCGAGGAACGGGAACATCTTGATGCCGACGCCCCCGCACAGGTACTGCTGGAACGTGATGGGTGCGCCCGTGGTCGAGATGACGGTCTCCGGGCGGACCGGCATCTGGCTGTAGTTGTAGCCGGCCCGGACGGTCATCTTCTCGGTGACCTGGCGCTCGATGCCGGCTTTGAGCGTCCAGATATTCCGCCATCCGAACGGATCGATGACGCCGTTGACGACGCCGCCAGGACCGCCGAGGCCATGCACGCCCTCGTACTTGGTGAACATGCCGTCGAGCGCGATCTTCGTCTTCGCATCCGGCTTGAGGCCAACGCCAAAACTCACGACCATCGGTCCATCCAGATCGAACTCGACGGTCCGCGCCTGGCCGAAATGCCACGATGTCGGATCGGGATTGGTCGAGTTCCACTTGTACGGGGCGAAGTTCTGCGGTGTGGTAATCGAGGCTCCGATGCTGACCTTCGGGCTCGCCTGGTAGTGGAAGCCGAACTGCCCGCCGAAGGCCCAGCTATCGGTCAGCCTGCCGGCCTCGGGATAGTACGTCTGGCCGCTGGCGTACTGGTCGGTCTCTGCCATGGGCAGCGGGGTCGCACCGAAGGAGCCGAGGTAGACATTCAGCGAGGCGCCGATGGCCAGCTTCGGCGTCACCTGATACGCGAACGCCACCGGGATCTTGATCTCCCGGTAGTCGGTGTAGCTGCGGCCGAATCCGTTCGGCACCGACGCGAACAGGATGCTGGCGTTATCAGTCGGGTAGTCGGCGCCCATGCTGGAGATCCCAATCAGCCCGAAGCCCAGCGCCAGCTTTCCCTTCGGATCGCGCAGCATCCAGCCAAACGCCGGCAGCACCCCGATCTGCGAATCCGCCGTGATCGTACCCTTCCGCGAGCCGAGGGTGGAGTCGATGAGGATGCTCTCTTTGAGGAACTCTGTCGCGAACGAGAGCTGATTGCCCTCGGCGCCGGCGAGCAACGCCGGGTTGAACGTCAGCGCCCCAAGCGATTCAATCGGCAGTGCGACACCCGCCCCGCCCATCGCGCTGTTGATCGGGCCAGCCCCCGGCAACATGTGACCCTGGGCCCAGCCTGACGCCGGCAGGCCCATCAGGCACCCGACCATCATCAACCGTGTGACGTAGCAACTCATCATGAACCTCATTATCTTGTTTGCGGGATCCATCGTGGCCATCGGTGACCTCCAGCAGGGCTAGAACCTGAAGTTCATGCCAATCAGCCCGCCCGTCAGCTTATTCGACTCGTCCAGGGTGCCGCGGACTTTGCCCGTCAGGTCCGGAAACGGCCCGACGACGTGTTCCCGGGGAACAACGTAGAAGCTCGCGACCATCTCCAGAAACGGAAACATCTTGTAGCCGAAGCCGCCGGTGAAATGGTTCTGGAAGGTCGCCGGCGCACCCGTGGCCGACAGGACGACCTCCGACCGGAGCGGCATCTGGCTGAAGTTGTAGCCCGCGCGCACGGTCAAGGTCTTGCTAATCTCGTGCTGAACGCCCGCCTTGATGGTCCAGACGCTGCGCCATCCAAACGGATCGACCACGCCGTTGTTGACGCCGCCAGGGCCGCCGAACCCATGCACGCCCTTGTACTTGGAAAACATGCCGTCGACCGCGATCTTGGTCTTCGCGCCAGGCTTGAGACCGACGCCGACACTGACGATCAGCGGCCCGTCGAGATCGAACTCAACCGTCCGGTCCTGTCCGTAGTTCGCGTTGCCCGGGTTCGCGTAGGTGGAGTGCCACTTGTACGGCGCGAAATTCTGCGGCGTGGTGATCGATCCGCCGACACTCATCATCGGGTTCGCCTGGTAGTGGAAGCCGAACTGGCCGGCGATCGCCCAGCTGTTGTCCAGCTTGCCCGCTTCTTCATAGTAGCGATTGCCGAAGGCGTCTACGTCGTAGAACTTGTACGGCAGAGGGGCGACGGCAAACGAGCCCATGTACACGTTCAGCGATCCGCCGATCGCAAGTTTCGGCGTCACCTGATACGCGAAGGCGACCGGGATCTTGGTCTCCCGGTAGTCGGTGTAGATGCGGCCGAATCCAAACGGGGCCGCCGTAAACAGCAGGCTGGCGTTGTCGGTGGGGTAGTCGGCGCCGAATCCGGCCAGACCGATCAGCCCGAAGCCAAGCGCGAGCTTCCCCTTCGGATCGCGCATCATCCAGCCGAACGCCGGAATGACCGTCAGATGCGGGGTCGCCCGGGTCCGGCCCTTCGTGGTGCCGTCGAGCGTCGTGTCGATGATGATGCCGTCCTTGAAGAACTCGGTCGTGAACGAGATCTGATTTCCCTCCACGCCGGCGATTAGAGCCGGGTTGAACGTCAGCGCCCCGAGCGACTCAATCGGCATCGCGATGCCGGCTCCCCCCATCGAGCTGTTAATCGGGCCAATCCCGTGCAGCATGGCGCCCTGGGCCCAGGCTGACACTGGCAGGAGCATCAGGCATCCGACCAGCACGAATCGTTTGACGTAGCAGTTCATCGTGAACCTCGCGTGTTATGGCCAGCCGCCTGGCGATCGGTGAACGTCGTCTTCAGCGGGTCCCGGCACTCCTCGATCCAACCCCGGAGATACGCGTCCGGCTGCCCTGGTGACATCGGCGACCGAACGATCCCGCCTCATTGCCTCCGGCGTGTCATGTGCGCGGGTCGGCCAGTCTCGCGACCAGCGGAAACCCGCGTTTCAAATCCAGAGCACTTTCCCGTCGCGCGTGCTCGATCATCTCAGTTTCCAGCACGCTTTCGGGCTTCCAGTTTGCCAGCATGCCAGGCATGTACCATTCCATGAATACGAGGCCGTAGATCAACCCGTTCTGGAACGCCGCGCGCACAGCCGGATCAAAGGGGACTGCGCTGTGCCGGAGGATGTGGGGCAGATCCGGGCTGTTCATCATCGCAAAGGCGAACCCGGCGCCGTGCACCACCGGCTCAACGCGCTCCTGCGGCAATCTGATCGCATCCCTGATTGCGTCGTAGACGTCCATGTGACTGAACGCGAAGATCCGCCCGTAGCCGTGCGCGATGATCCGCTGGATGGGGGGGGGGAACTGCTTCAGGTAGGCGGCAAAGAAATCCGAGGGGTTCGGGCCGTCGGGCGCATCAAGTCGCATGAGGCCCAGCGCCCCGGCCATGAACTTGAAGAACCCGCTCTCGTGCGCGCGGAGGATCGCACCGATGCCTTCGTACGCAAACCCCCGGTAGTCGTTCGCGCACGTGTCGGCAAAGACCGTATTAAGCGCCGCCGCGTCGAACACATGGTGGCTCGTTGATCCCGAACCGAAGCCAACGTGCACGACCGGCAGCATGCTCCTCGGCAGCGCCGGATCGTTCCAGGAGTTCTCCGGCAGTCGATGCTTGGCAATCGTCGTCGCCAGCCCCTCCGACTTCCACAAGCCGGCCACAGTCTGCTCCCGGGCACGACCGCCGGCCACGATCTCGGCCTGGTAGCTGGCGAGCCGCCTGATCAGTTCCGCCTGCGGCACCTGTCGGCGCAGCGCCCCAGACGCCACGGTCCGCACGCCGGTCAGGCGTCGCGAGGCGCTCTTCCTCAGCGACATCTTCAGGCCAGTCGCCGAGCCGCTGGTCGACTGATTGCGGGAACTCACGCGGGAGACCCCGATGGCCGCATCGACGAGTCCGTGTTGGAGATTGGTGCCGACGGCGAATGCGGATCGTGTGACGCCGGTCAGCTGACGGCTCGCGACGTCGCTCACTTCGTCGAACGCGGCGGCCGTTTGCGCGCGCTGCCCCGACAAGAGTCTGGTCGCCTGGCGTACCCCGAGGAGTCCCATCGCCAGCGAAAAGCGCCCTGCCGATATCACGAAGTCGCCTGCCGTCCTGGCGCCGCCGCTGTCGGGACGCTGACTGTCGCTGACCACTGGACGCCTCCGGATGGAATCCTACCATCAAGCCTCAGCGAGGCGCCACACCGCGCGTGACGCGTCCGAGCCTTCTTCCGTCCCGGCTACAGACGCGCAGCCGCCGCGAGCAACCACCCGCCGACGATCAGCACCAGCACGGCCCCCATCCACTCGAAGTCGGCGCCGTAGGCGGGCGACAGGTGCCTGACCAGGAACGTCAGCGCGACCAGTGTGACCAGGCTCGCGATGAGCGACACCGTGCGGTTTCTGGTCTCGCGACGCTCGCCGCCATCTGGTACCTCCGCCTTGACGCGCAGCCGCCCGGTGGCCACCAGTGTGAGGAGTTCATCCAGCTTCTGCGGCACATGCACGAGGGCGCGCGCCATCTCCGCGATCGCGGCTGGAAACGTGCCGCCGTCGAACAGGTGCTGCGCTTCCGACAATCCGAGACGCAGCCGTTCGCGATGGAGCGCCGCGAGCAGCGCATCGTCGTGCCGCGCGAGCCGCGTCGTTGCCGCGGACACGGCATGGACGCCGCGGTACAGGTGAAGCTCATGCGGGAGCATCTTCCACCCCGCCTCTCGCGTCACACGCCACTGGGCCAACATCTGTTCTGCGAGCCGATCCTCGCCGCTCCACTCGCCGTCGCGAAACGGGACGATCTGACGGAGCCGGCGCCGCAGGGTGAGTTCTGGCTGGCCCCGGTCCCCGCGAACGGCAGCCATGCCGATCCAGTCCCACGCCGGGTCCGGTTCGTCGGCAGCCGCAGCAACCAGATAGCTCAGGAACCGCGTGCGGCCGGCGGCCGACAGCGGCTCGAGTACGCCGCCAACCAGCACCAGCCGGTCGCCACGAAGTCGGATGTCGTTCAGATCAAAATCAAATGGAATCATCCGCCCGGTCGTCGCCTGCCGCACCCAGGCTGACGCCAACTGCCTCGCGATGGTCTCACGATCAAAATCGATCTCGGACCTCGGCGTGCCGTTGCTGCCGAGCGCGTCGGCGAGCGTGCTGCCGTCGATCCGCTCGACGGTCAGCATGCCCGGCGCGCAGTCGTCGACATAACACCGTGGAGCGTCGAGCGGCCCGCCTGCTTGTGCGTCGTCGAAGAGCTTGGCAAAGGCCTCCGCCTGCTCCGTCTGGTCGAGCCGATTCCGGAGCGTCACGGAGAAATCGTCTACGGCCCCGGCGAGGGCTTCGGCCGGCACGTCGAGCCATGGCGCGAGCAAGGGCAGCAGCGGCAGATCGGTCTGCAACACCTGATCGGCGTCAGGCCGGACGAACGTGACGACGACTGGCGCGCCCGACACAAGCCAGGCGCGGTGCTGCTGGGTCCAGGGCGTGAGGGCACAGGGGGATTCATCGATCGCGGTGAATCGCCGATCTGGTTCGTCCCCGAGGTGCCGGCGCACCAGCGCCTGCACGTCTGACACCGGGGTGCCAAGGGCTCGACAATCGGTCGCCGCCAAGTCGATGCACGAGCGCCGGGACAACAGATCGAGTCGCGACGACAGGTAGCGGCCGAAGCCGGCGAACACCGGCCCGAGTTCCGCGAGCGCCGCGGGCAGGTGCCCCGTCGGCTGTTCGTCGATACTGAGCCGGCCCTCCGGAGGCGGGGCCCGGCGGGCTGGGAGCGGAGTCCCGAGCGCGCGGAGTTGTTCCTCCACCACCCTGCGGCGGTCCCTCACATCTGACGACGACATCCTGGACATCGTGGAGATCGGTATCGCCTTGGACCCACCCGGGTCAGGCCGGGCTTGGCCGATAGTGGAACAGGTGCCCGAGGGCCCACGTCTGCTGCAGCGCTCTGTACGTGTTCGTAATCGCGGCGTGACAGGGAGCTGTCACGACGGATCGCCATACCTCCGCGGCGGCCTTCGTCGGAGGCGTATGAGTCACAAACGGCATGATGTGCGGGTCGTCGGGCGTGGTGTCGTACCGGATCACGATGGCAGAGGAGATACCGTTGGCGAACGCGTCGTTGCGGGCGGCAAGCAGTCCGTGGTGCCGCAGAAAGAGCTCCAACACCTCCGGACTCCGCATGTTGGTGAGGGTCATCGCCCACGCGATGCCGGAGAGCGCATTGCGGTACGCCAGATCGTGCGGAGCTTCGTGTCGAAGATTCGCGATGATGCTGCTCGGCGCGTTCGACGAGGGCAGCATGTTCATCGGGTCGAAGTACATCGCGCGTCCAGCCCCGTGCCAGAAGTAGTCCTGCAGTTCCGGATCGATCAGCGGAATCTCGCGGTCCAGCAGCGGGACGAGATTCCGGTGGAGCAGGCGGGCCGCCATTCCAAGCGACTCGAACGCGGCGCCCGCGTAGCCGCGGCGCGACGATCGCCGACACTGCCCCGCGAACCGCATGATGCTAAGTCGCACCATGTCGCGCGAGGACGTGGGCTCGAGCCGCTCGAGGATGGCCCTCGCAAACGACAGGCCCAAGCCTGCGTGGAGCATCGTGAGGCTCCACGGCGGGAGATCGGCCTGCGATTCCGGGGTCAAGACGTCCTGCGGGTCGGCCCCGCCGCTGTCGGCGATCGCACGCTCACCAGCATGCACGCCCAGCGCCTCGACCGCCCACAACCGGGGATCCACCCGTAGAGCGGCCGCGCGCTCGATCAATCGCGGAAGCGGCTCCTCGTCTGCCTCGTCGAGACGGAGCTGCAGATGCACCTGCGTGACCAGGTGCATGACTCTCG
Source organism: Acidobacteriota bacterium (assembly GCA_026393755.1). Taxonomy (NCBI): domain Bacteria; kingdom Pseudomonadati; phylum Acidobacteriota; species Acidobacteriota bacterium. The sequence goes on along the minus strand of JAPKZO010000017.1, from coordinate 128,536 downwards.
TCTTGTTGGCGAACTCCTGCACAGCCGCCGAGCGGTCCGCGGGGTCCATCCGGAGCGAATCGAGCCGAGCCGCGGGCAGCAGCGCGCCATCTGACAGCGTTCGGCACAACGGTGCCAACCGTCGGTCCGTCGCCATCCGCATCAGTCCGCTTGAATCGAGCGAGGGCGGGCGCATCATCTTCATGCCGGCGAGGCGACGCTGCAGCATGTCGCCGATCTCGAGCGCCTGGTCCAGCCAGCCGTCGAGCTGTCGCTCAGCCGCATGTGTGACGGCATCGATCGCGGCGGTCGCTCCGGTGACGCGCCCCTCGTCAGGCGGCGCCACCAGGTTGACGATCTGCTGCACGCCGATCATCGAAAGCGCCCACGGGAACGTGAACGCGGATTTCGCCAACTCACGCATCGCCAACTCCTGGGGTCTCCGGTTCCGCCGTGCGGCGGTCAATCGCGAGCAACGAGCCGGCGAACCGCGGCCACCAGCATCAACAGTGCCGCCCCGATGAGCACGACTTCGATAGTGAACATGTTAACCCCGATCCGCGCCGGGCCGCCGGTCAACTCGACCAGCGCCGTGAGCGCGACGACGACGCCGGCCAGCCGCAGCGTCCGCCGGCGATGCCGGGCGTCGCTGTCGACCGCGTTGGTGACGTCCACATGCGCAGTCATGTCGCCGCTTGCCAGGCGCTGGAGGATCGTGGCCGTACGGGCGGCGCCGCTCTCGACCAACCGTGCGGTTGACGACAGCAGCGCGCCGAGCGTGTCTCCCGACAGCGTCGCCCGCTGCAATTCCGACGAGACCAGCCGCTGACACGCCTCTTCGAGGTACTTCCCGACATTGAAGCCCGGCGCCAGACGCGTGATGAGCCCATCGGCCGCGACGGCCGAGCGGATGTACTTGACCACGTCTCGCTCGGGCGAGAGACGGGCCTTCCGGCACAGGATCAGCATGTCGAGCATGACTTGGGTGAAGTTCGTCTTGAGCACCGTCTCCGCGTCTTCGCCCGCGTACCAGTTCTTCGAGATCTCGATCATGCTCCGGCGAAACAGCCCGGTGTCCGATTCGGCGTCCGTCACGGTGAGATCGAAGAACAGGTCCGTCAAGGCCTCCACGTCGCCGCGGGTTAAGACCAGTGTCATGGCCACGAGGTGGCGCCGGGAGTACCCGCTGAGCACGCCGGTAATCCCGAAATCGACGTACGCGACGACTTCCCCGGGCAGCATCAGCAGATTCGCCGGGTGCAGATCCGCATGAAACGCCCCGTAGCGGAACGCGTCGCCGAGGAAGTTGTCGATGATATGGCGCGCGAAATTGTCGGGATCGAACCCGACTGGACAGATGGCCCGCGCCGCCGATTCGCCCTGTGACGTCACCGCGCGCAGATATTCGAGCGCAGTGACGCCGGTCATGTACTCCATGACCAGCGTCCGCCGCGTCGTCACGTTCCAGAAGATGACGGGCACGCGCTCGAGGGGGTTCTGCGTGGCGTTGCGGCGAAGCCGGTCCGCGTACCGGGCCTCCCGCCGGTAGTCGAGTTCCTCGAGCGTCCATGCCGCGAACTCGCTCATCGGCGCGAGCGTCCAGAACAGCGACTTCAGGTCCAGCCGGCGAATCAGGCGGATCGCGAGGTGGATGAGCCGGATGTCTCCGGCAAACTCGATGTCGACCATCGGGCGCTGAACCTTGACAGCCACCTTCTGGCCTTCGAGATACGCGGCGTGCACCTGCCCGATTGACGCCGTCGCAACCGGTTCGGGATCAATCCAGTCGAAGATCTGCTGCGGCGTCCGCCCCAGTTCCTCGCGGAAGACCTGTTCGACGTGCGCGAAGGGAAACGGCTTGATGCGATCGAGGAGGTCGAAGAGTTCGTCGCAGTACTCGCGGGAGAGGATATCGGGCTGCAGCGCGAGCATCTGGCCGAATTTGATGAAGCTCCCGCCGAGATCCTCGAACAGCCGGCGGAACCGCTGCGGGCTGGTCATTCTCGCCAGAGGCACGCGCCGCACGAGCCAGGGCCACCGGCCCAGGAAGCGCACGACGAGGTAGGCGGCGCCGTGCGCCACGAGCACACGCGCCAGGTGCACCAGCCGCCGGACGTTCATCCGGAGGATCCTCACGTCGGCCTCGGTCGCTGCCAGGGACGCCGCTGGCCGACCTTCGTGTGGACGCGCGAAGCGTCCGCTCCGGCACCGCCGAACCGGCAGGGCGCGACAGAACGGCTTCGTGCTCCGATTCCGGCCGACTTCACCATATCGATTCGGGTGACGACACTGTGCTGAAGGGTGTTCACGAGTGACAATGAGCGGTATATCAGCACACGAATTATATCGTGTCGAGACGCACGTGGCGACCGACCAGGCCGGCTCCCCGGCGGGTGCGCAATAGGCCGTCCGGCGCGGAGGAAACGGGCGTACAATGACCTCGTTTTCATCCGACGCCGGCAGGACTCGATCTGGCCGGCGACTCCCGGAACCGCCGAATGCTGCAGATTGCGATCGTCAACATGAAAGGCGGGGTGGGCAAGACCACCACCGCCATCCATCTGGCGGCGGGCCTGGCTCGACACGGCTCGCGCGTGCTGCTGGTCGACGCCGATCCGCAGGGCAATATCGGCCACGCGCTCGGCGTGCGGCGGGAACGCACCATCGTCGACCTGATGCTCGGCGACGCGTCGATAGACGACGTGGTCGCGCGCGGCGTGCGGGAGCGGCTTGATGTCATTCCCTCGACGCCGGCCGCGTTCGCGCTCGAATCCCAGCTGGCCGGTGCACCGCAGCGCGAGACGATCCTGTCGCGCCGCTTGAAGGCGATCCGCGGCTACGATGCGGTGATCATCGACAGTTCTCCGGCGATGAACCTGCTCACCTACAACGCGCTCCTGTTCGCGTCGGATCTCATCATGCCGGTCAGCATGGACGGCATGGCCATTCTCGGCGCGCGACAGACGCTCGCCGGCGTCCACCAGATTCGGGACCTGTGGCCGGATCGGAGGCTCGATCTTTTTGCCGTTCTGCCAACCTCCGTCAACAGCTCCACCAATGCGACGCGGGCTGCGTTTGAAGCCCTGACTGAGGACGCGGAGATGGGAGATCGGCTGTACCGTCGAGGCATCCGGCAATGCATTGATGTGACCTATGCTATCACCCAACGACAAACGATCTGGGAATACGCCCCGCGGAGCAGGGCGGCGGAAGATTACGACGCGTTTGTCCAGTTCGTCAGCGAAGGCGCCGCCGACGCCCCGGACAGACGGACTGGCCGCGACGCGGCGAGCGAAAAAGGCCAGACCCTCGTTTGACGTCGCGCGCGCCGAGATCGGCGGGCAGGGCGCCCGCTGGGTCTACCGGTCCGACGCGGCGTCAGAGGCGGCCGCGCCACCGGTCAAGCGTCCGGTCCCGGCTGTCGAGTCTCAGGTCGAGTTCCAGCCTGCGCCCCCCGCGCGTCCGATCGCGCCCCGAGCGACGAAGGCCCCTCAAGCCAAGTCATCCAAGTCGTCATCGACGCACGACTGGATAGGCATCGGAGTCAGCGTCATGACGCTGCCGCTGACGCTGCCTATCTTGGCGATGATCGCGCCCGTTGTCTGGTTCGCGGGATCGCGCCCGCGCCGCTGAACCGTCGCTCCTCTCAGAAACGCACCTTGAAGCGGACGCTGTGGCGCGATTCGTCGCTCGAGTGAAGGAACTGATATTCGAGCGTGTACAGAAGCCCCGACCCGCTGCGCATCGTCAGACCGAGCACCCCCTGGAATGTGTCCAGCGGCACCGGCATGCCCTGCACCGAAAACTGAGTGATTGGATTGGCGGCGAAGTTGGCCTTCGCCCTCGTCCAGTCGTCGCCGAACTCACGGCGGTACGTCAGCAGAATGTTTGGCAGCCACGTGCCCGTCCGACGGAAGTGGTGGAGGTCGATGTTGAATTCGCGGGTCGACAGCGTCTGCGTGTGGACGTCGAGCGAGATCGAGTCCGCTCCGTCTTCGTTGAATTCCTTCCGGGAATAGTTCGCGGCGCGAAGCCCGAGCTTCCCGTCGAACGTCCACGTGCCGACCTTCCGGGTGAACTGCCAATCGCTCCACGCGTCGCGCGTCGTGCTGACCTGATCGCTGGTGGCGTCGCGGTCGATCCCCCCCGACAACGGCACGAGCTGGCCGCTGGCGTCCGGCACGAACGCCTCAAACTGAATGTGGCGCTTCGTTGTGGTGGTTGATCGTGCCAGGCTGCCGCCCCAATGCACGTTGAAGGGACCGAAGCTGAAGCCGAAATACGTGAACGCGCGCGGCGCGATCATGGTGCTGGTCTCACTGAGATCGGTGAGGGACAGTCCACCGGTGGTGAGGGACAGGCCGGCCCCGACCGTCCAGTCGGACCCGGGCTTGAAGTCGACCCCGCCTCCGCCGCCGCCCACATTGCCCGTGCCGCCACTGAAGATGCCCGACGAGAAACTCGCGTGGTCGCCGCTCAACTGGATCCAGAATCGTGGCTTCGCCCCTGCTCCCGACGGGCGCGCCCCGTCCTTCCAGTCGTGCTCGACGTTTGATAGCTCGTTGCGCACCATGTCAGTGATCGAGAGACTATCGAGAGCCACCAGTCGGGCCGTGGACGCGTGGATTTCGCCAGCCATCGCCCTCAGCGCGAGATCCAGATGCGCGTCGTCCAATGCCGTCAGCTCATTGACCACATTGGCAAAGTCGCCGGTTGCCCCCGATTTGCCGGCATCGACTCCAGTGGCCACCTGGATGGCGTTGGGCGTTCTCGCCGCGTTGCGGAGGGGCAACGCGTAATTGAGCAGTGTCACCATCAAGGCGAACGGGCCGGGCCTGAGGACGGGCACCAGTGTCGTCGACGGGCTGCTGATGTCGGCGCCGGTCATGCGCAGACCGCCGGTGGTCGTGAGCGCCGCGAACGTGGTCGCGCGCGCCGACGTCGGAGAGTTGATATTCACGTTGAAGTGCGTGCCAGTCAGGTTCGCCGTGCCGTTGACCAGGAGGGGCGCCGCCCCACCCGGCGAGACGGTCAGGCCAATCGTGGATCCCGCCGTCGTCGTGAGGTTGCCGTTGATGAGCAGGGACGGAAATTGAGTGCCGGCAAGCAAACTCGCGTCGGCTGAGGTGGGAGTGAACGTCGCGAACTGGCTTCCCGGCGCGGGAACCACCAATCCACCCGCAAGATCGATCGAGCCGCCGATCGTGCCCGCGGCCAGGAGCGTCCCGGCGGAGTCCACCTTGACGCTGCCGGGGAGCAACGCGTCGATAGCTAGCGCGCCCTCTCGAATCCATGTCAGGCCGGTGTACCCCTGGGCGCCGCTCAGGCTCACCGTGCCCAGCCCAAGCTTGGTGACGTTGCCCAGGCCGGTGATCACACCTCGGAAGGCGCCGTTGAATGCCTGATTGAAGACCAGTTCGCCGTTGTCGACCACCGAGCCCTGCAGGCTGTTCGTGCTGCCGATGATCGAGCCGCCGTTCAGGAAGGTGCCGCCGGTGTACGTATTGGCGCCGGAGAGCGTGAGGGCGCCGATGCCGGTCTTGAACAGCGCGCCTCCGCCACTGAGCACGCCGCCGTACGTGCCGCTGGTCGTCTGATCAAAATCGACCTGAGTGTTGCTGAAGATGTTGCCGCGGAGACTGCTGGTGGTGCCCCACAGGGCGCCGCCGTTGACCGTGATTCCGCCGGTGAAGGTGTTGGCGCCGGAGAGCGTGAGACGGCCCGTTCCGGTCTTGATAAGCGTTCCGGTGCCGCTGATCACGCCGCCTAGCGTTGCGGTAACCGCGCCGCCCGTGTCGATCGTGCCGCCGCCGGCCTGCAGGGTAAACGCTCGCGAAGTCGAGAAGCCTGTGGTCGTGATCCCCAGTGTTCCACCCGTCGTGGCGTCGCCCAATGCGAGGCTGCCGCCCGCCGCGCCGAGCGCGCTGTCGGCCCCGACCTGCAGCGTGGTGCCGCCGGTCACGATCGTGCCGCCGGTGTAGGTGTTGGCGTTGGTGAGCGCGAACAGTCCGCCGCCTGTCAACCGCAGCGTCCCGGCACTGGCGTTGTCGGTCACCAACCCGCTCCAGGTCACCGACTGACCCGCGCCTGCGTTGAGCGTCGAGGTGCCCGCGATCCGCAAACCGTGCGCGAAGGTGCCGTTGGCCGTGAGGCCGAGCGTGGTCGCATTGCTCATCGCGACCGCACCCGCGCCGCCCAGGTTCGCATCCGCGGCGGCGTTCAACGTGCCCGCGTTGAGCGCGAGGCCGCCAGTGAACGTGTTGATGCCCGAGAGCGTCAACGCGCCGGCGCCGGTCTTGGCCAGGGCGCCTGTGCCGCCAATCGCGCCGCCGAGGGTTGCCGCAATCGCGCCGCCCGTATTGATCGCGCCGCCGCCGGCCTGCAGCGTCACCGCTCGCGAGGTCGAGAAGCCCGTAGTCGTAATCTCAAGCGCTCCGCCAGTGGTGGCATCGCCAAGCGTCACGCCGGTGCCCGCCGCGCCCAGCGCGCCGTCGGCGCCGATCTGAAGCGTGCTGCCGCCGGTCACGATCGAGCCACCCGTATACGAATTCGCGGCGTTGGTGAGCGCGAACAGGCCGCCGCCCGTCACACGCAGCGTGCCAGCACCCGCAAAGTCGCCCACCAGACCGCTCCACGTCGCGGACAAGCCCGTTCCCAGGTTCATCGACGAGGTGCCCTCGATCTGCAGGCCGTGCGCGAAGGTGCCGCTGCCGGTGAGGCCGATCGTCGTCGCATTGTTCATCGCGATCGCACCCGCGCCCCCCAGATTCGCATCGGTCGCGACACTCAGCGTGCCGGCGTTGAGCACAATGCCGCCAGTGAAGTCGTTCGTGCCCGACAAGGTCCACGCGCCGCTGCCGGTCTTGAAGAGGCCGCCGGTCCCGGTGAACGTGCCGCCAAAGCTGCTGCTCGAATTGTCGCCGCCCACTGTGAGCGCGGCCGCGCCATTGAGCTCGACGGTGCCCGTGCCGCCGACGGTAAAGAACGTCTGATCGAAACCGTTGAAGTCAGCGGTGCCGCTTGCACCCACCGACAGCGAGGTGCTGTTGCCAAACGCGGTGACGCTGCCTGCCCGCAGGATGCCTGCGTTGACCGACGTGGCTCCCGTATACGTGTTGTCGCCGCTGAGCGTCAGCAGGCCCGTCCCGTCTTTCGTCAGACTGCCGCCGCCGCCTATCGCGCCACTGAGCGTCGCGTCCGATGCCCCGACCGTGTCGATGGTGCCACCGCCACTCTGCAGCGTGATCACGCGGCCGGACGAAAAGACGTTCCCGACGCTCGTCGCGTCGATGCCCAGCGTGCCGCCCGTGGTGGCATCGCCCAGCGTCACCGTGCCGATGGTCGGGTCGAGGATGTCGAACGAGCCGAGTGCCCCGTCGAGTCCCACGACCAGTCTGCTGTTACCGTTGACCGATGTGCCAGCCGCCCACCAATTGGTGGCATCGGTGAGCACCAGGGTGCCTCCGCCCGTCACGTTCAATGCCGCGCCGCCTTCCGAGCCGATCTGGCCGCTCCACGTCGCGGTCTGGCCCGACGCGACGCTGATGTTCTGGGTGCCTCCGTTCATGTAGAAGGTGCGCGAGAAGATCCCGCTTGCCGTGATCCGGAGCGTGGTGTCGGCGCTGCCGTAAAGCCCACTGCCGGCCGCACCGAGATTGGCGTCCGACGAGACGCTCAGCGTGCCGAAGTTGATGGACGTTCCGCCAGAGTACGCGTTGTTCCCCGAGAGCACCAGCGTGCCCGTGCCGTCCATCGAGACGCCTAGAGAGCCACCGCTGCCGAGCACGCCGAACTCGTCAGCGATGTCGCCGGCGACCGTGGCGGTTTGCGAGCCAGAAGGCGCGAACGACAAAGAGTAGAAGTCGCTCCCTTGAAAGAAGATGCCCGAGCCTGCGGCCGAGCCGCTGACGCCGCCGGTCGATCCGGCGCCACCGGTCACTGCGGCACCGTTGATGGTGAAACCGCCGCCGACTGTCAGGTTGCCGCCAGCCTGCACGAAGATTGCGCCGCCGAGGCCCGCGCCGCCGCCGCCGCCCCGCGTCGTGAGCGTGCCCCCGTCCCCGCCGAACGTGCCGCCCAAATTGGCGCTGGCTCCCGTGGTCCCGCCTCCGCCCCCGCCGTAACCGCCGGCGCCGAAGTTCGGGGAGTCGCCGAGCGGCGTGCCGCCTCCGCCTCCGCCAAACCCGCCGAAGTTGTTCGCCGCCCATCCGCCGCCGCCACCGCCTCCGAAGTTTCCGCCGTTGGTCGTTATGCCGCCGGTGGCCGCACCCGCGACGTCGATGATGCTACCCGCGCCTCCTCCTCCCCCGACCGGAGGCCCGAGGACTCCGGTGATGATTCCTGGGAGACCTGGCAGTTCCGGGCCACCGCCGCTCGCGCCGACGCCGATGCCGCCCCCGCCGCCCGAGCCAGTCGCGGCATTGCCCGCGCCGCCGTTTCCGCCGAGGCCTCCACCACCGCCGCCTTCGACGTCTCCGAGGCCCCCCGTTCCCCCAGCGCCACCCACCGCGGCGTTGGAGATCAGGTTCACATTACTGACGCTGACGGTGGCCAGTTCCCCGACAAACAACGCGCCGCCCATGCCGGCGCCGCCCCCACCACCGGGGCCCCCGGCGCCTCCGCTTCCCCCGGTCGCGACCGTGTCCCTGATCGTGAGATTCTGGATCGTCACCGCAACCGGTGTCGGCGCCGGTGGACCACCCACCATGGGAATCACGAACGACTCAATGAACAAGCCTCGGTATTGACTGTTGCCGGAGAGCGAGTATCCGCCGCCGTCGATCGTGACACTGGCTCCGACGTTGGGGAGATCGGCCGTCAGTGTGATGTTGCTGCCGAACACGATCGTGTCGCCGGCAATCGCCGATGTCAGCGCTGTACGAAGGGCGGCTTCATCCGAGACCGCATACGTCGTTTGTGCCGCGGCCAGCGCCGGCAAGAACAGCGCGAGTACCAACCCGGCTACGATCTGCGGCATTCGTGGGGCGCGTGAACGAGCGATTGTTTCTGACATCGTGCCTCTCCAGACATCGCAGCAATCGTTACTTGGCAGCGCCTCACGTCCGGGTGGGGGAGAATCGGCCGCTTGTCGTCGTGGGGCCTGGGAGCAGCGATCCATTATCGGCGCCCCCGTGCGCGTGTCAAGCGGCAAGCGCGGGCAAGCGCGGGCGGCTGGCTTGACCTCGATGGCAGACACCCGATAGGCTTCGCGACGGGTCGTCGTACACTCACTTTCCAGGGAAGGCTAGGCAACGATCATGGGAAAACTGGACACGTCGCGGTTCATGGTGATTGGCGAAGGCCTGGCTGCCGGAATGACCAACTTCAGCCTGATCGAAGACGATCAGCGTGACAGTTTTTCCGCGCACGTGGCGAAGCGAATCGGCGAGCGATTCCCTCTGCCGCTGTTTCAGGCCCCGGGCATCGGCGATGCCCCCGGCTTTCAGCGCCTGCCAGTGCGGGTACCGTGGGACATGCAGACGACGGTCATCAAGAAGGTTCCGCCCACGGGGGCGTACGCCAATCTCTCATTGCCTGGGCTGACGGCTGCAGACGTCGTCAATCGGCGGCCGGAGATCCCGATCGTCCGGACGGACGACGCGCTGCAAACGGCGATCAACCTGGTGCTTGGGCTGGAGGAGTGCCGCGAGGGCCAGTCATCGCCCGGGCCGACCGTGCTCGAGTTCGCCGCGCGCCAGAAGCCCGGCCTCGCCCTGATCGAGTTGGGACTGGCCGAGGTGCTCGCGGCGGCGGTCGCCAGTGATCCGGCCGCGTTGCCTGGTGCGGCCTTCATGGCCGACTACGCCACGATCCTCAGCACCCTGGCGTCGGCGGGGGCCACGCTGATCGTGCTGACAATCCCCGATCCGATGGACACGGCGCATTTCTCCACGCTCGATGCCGCAGCCCGCGTGGTGCGGTTGCCCGCGTCCCGGATCCAGTCGAGGTATGGCCTGCAGAGTCACGACCGCGTCACCCCCAATGCGCTGATGGAAATGGGCTATCAGACGATGACGAAGCGGTTCGGACCGCTGCCAGACGGTTCCGTCATGAAGGGGGAGTGCGCGACCGAGATCAGCCGGAAAGTGGAAGCGCTCAACAAGGACCTGGTTTCGCTGGCCCAGAAGCACGACGCGCTGGTGTTCGATTTGCACGCGTTCTTCCGGCAAGTCAGGGAGCAGGGTGTGCGCGTGGGCACGCGCCGGATCACGGCCGACTACCTGGGTGGTTTCTACTCACTCAACGGGTACTATCCGGGCAAGTCCGGGCAGGCGATGATCGCGAACGGGTTGATCGACCTGTGGAATCGGACGGCCGGCACGCGCCACCAGAAGGTCGACATCGGGCCGATGCTCATCATGAACGACGCAGTGCTGGCGTACCAGGGCGCCGAGGGCCCGATGCACGGGACCCCGGCCGGCGTGCTGGCGGCCAGTGGGGCGACGGCGAAGCGCCTGATCAAGATGGCGAAGTTCGTCTCGGGAATGGTGCGCGGGAAACGGCAACGCCAGGAGATGCCCACACCACCCACCAGCGGATGCCATCCCGAACGATGGAAGATCAAGCTGCCGCCCGGCCTCGAGCAGACGCTGCCGCTCGACAGCGAATCGAGCTACTACGGTGACGCGCTGCGCGCCGTGCACACCACCGAGGCGCAACCGAAGGTCTATGGCCTGACCGGCAATCTGTTGTTCAGCGGCATCGCGCTGCTCGACACGCACCTGCATGGGTCGATACAAATCAAGTTCGCACCGCCCCAGGATGATTCGACGCACTTCGAGATTTCGCTCCTCTCGGGACTCAAGGGAGACGATGGCCGGCTGTCGGCGCCACATCTCTTCTGTCTGCCTGCGCTGGACAACAGAGTGATGGACGCTGCCGAGGTGCTGTCGTCGGGCGACCTCAACCTCATCACGGGCTGGGTCACCAATCTCAAGTGCAAGTTCTTCCTGCTGAATTCGGCGATCTTTGCGCTGGCGGCGGTGAACCCCACATTGCCCGCGGCGCCCATCGACTTCCCGGGCTTCTACGGGACGACGTGGGCCGGCTTCGAGTCACGCCCGGACGGCCTGCTGGACTTCACGCTCCACGCCACGACGTTCATTCCGCTGAGCGTGCTCCACGTGCCCGTGCGGTTCCCGATGCCCTTTGCCAGTGCGTCCGGCAAATTCGCCAGCGTGCCGTCGGACGGGACCGCGTTGCATCCCCACATCCACTTGAGCACCAAGCCGCCCGCCCCGGCCGATCCAGGCGTTCGCGTGCCGCTGCTCCCGACCAACACGGTGTGGCAGATGATGGGCTCCATGCACAACAACACGTTCGGCGACGATTTCGCGCTGAACGCACCGGAGTTGGGCGGGCACGGGATGGGACGTTCGCATCTGAACTGCCGGTACTCCATCCAGTTCGGCGAACGCTTCGGTGACGCGGTCTCGGTCTACGTCGCCACCCTGCCGCCCGGAGGACTGCTGGCCGAGGTGCCCGAATCGCCGCTGACTGCCAACTTCGGCAGCCGCATCCCGCGAGGCGCGCCGGGCCATGATGAGGCGTTGAGGTTCGGCACGGTGAACTACCGCATGGGCAAGGTCTCGATGATCGATGACCCGCTCGATTTTGCGCTCTGCATCGTCAACCTCAAGACGGGCAAGATCGTTGGTGAGATGCTGCACCGCGGACTGATCTCACAGCGGATCATCATGAAGCTGCTCGAGGTCGAGCCGAGGACGCCGACCGAAACCTTCACGTGGCGTGGCCCGGGATCGTTTGAGGTGGGCAACGACGGCCAGACGATCTTCCGGTATAACGGCGTCCAGTACCTCCCGTACCCAGAGGGCTTCAAGTTCCCGACCGACGATCTCGAGAGCCACATCGTCATCGGGCCCGATTCCGTGCTGTATCCCTTCCTGCGCCACCAGGCCATGCCAGTGGTCGGGCACGAATGGAGGCCGCGATCGGGAGAGGCTCACATCACGTCGTCGAATGGGCAGGAGTTCAGCTATAAGTACGAGATCCCGGAGGGGCGGGCCAAGCCATTTTTCGAGTTCACCAACCATGCGCTCGGCGGGACGTTCAAGCTCAACTGCCTGACGTGGCTCCACTATCTCAGGTCGCGCACCTCGAAGGCCGCTCCGGGTGAGTGCGACACCGTGACGTTCTCCGGGCTCGGCAGCTGGAGCCTCGATCCGACCAACGGCGTACACATCGCCGTCGTGCAGATTTGCACGTCGCCGGAGTTCCCGTATGTCAGCGTGATCATCGACCCGGGTTGGTACTCGATCTCGAATGTGAATACGAAGCCCAAGGATATGGCGATCTCGCTGCCGTAGGACGGCCGTCAACGCCGCCCGCGGTCCTCGCGGCGCGCGCCCGGGGCGACGGCGTTCGGATTACTATTTGGCGCGGAGATATTCGACATGGCACTGATCGATCTGCGCAGCGACACGCTCACTCTGCCGACGCCAGAAATGCTCCAGAGCATGGTGACGGCGAAACTGGGGGATGATTCGCGCGACGGCGACCCGACCGTTCGTGAACTCGAGGCCGAATCGGCCAGGTTGATGGGCAAGGATGCGGCCGTCTTCACGATCAGCGGCACCATGTCGAACACGCTCGCGTTGCGCACCCATGCCGAACCCGGGGCGGCTGCGATTGTCGAGGAGAGCGCCCACGTGTACGGCATGGAGTGGAGCGGAGCGGCGGCGGTGTGCGGGCTGCTGGTGATGCCGGTCGGCGGGCAATACGGAGCGCCCGACCCGGATCGCGTGCGGTGGGCAGGAAGGAAGGCCGCGACGATGTATCCGGGGCGCGGCGTGCTGTGCCTGGAGAACACGCACAATGCCGCCGGCGGCACCGTGATGACTGCGGCGCAGATCAGCGAACTGGCTTCCATCGGTCACGAGTGCGGACTGTCGGTGCATCTTGACGGCGCGCGCATCTTCAACGCGGCGGTCGCGCTTGGCGTCGAGGCGCGGGAGATCGGGCGGGCGGTCGACTCGGTCAGCTTCTGCCTGTCGAAGGGCCTCTCGGCGCCGGTGGGGTCGGTGCTGGCCGGGTCCAGCGCCTTTATCGAACGTGCCGGCAAGGTGCGGCGATCGTTCGGCGCCGCGATGCGCCAGGCCGGCGTGATTGCCGCGCCGGGACTCGTCGCGTTACGGACCATGATCGGCCGGCTCGTCGAGGACCACGACAACGCCCGCGTGTTCGCCGAGGCCGTGGCGACTATTCCGGGCTTGGACGTCGATCTGAAGGCCGTTCAGAGCAACATCGTCAACGTCGATGTCAAGGCGCTCGGTATCGATGCCGCGACGTTCGCGATGCACTTGCGCGAGCAGGACGTGCGCGGTCTGCCCGGAATGGGGTCGGTCGTGCGCTTCGTCACGTATCGCGGCATTACGCGTCCGGATATCGAGCGCGCGATCGAGGCGGTGCGGTTGACTGTCGCCGCGCGGCCATGGGCCGCGGCGGCGGAGTAGGTCTTCCGTCACCCCGGCATCGGCGTCAGATCTCGACACCCGTCAGGACCACCCGTGACACGGAGATTTCGAACAGCTGCGCGCCGGGCGGGACGGGCATGCCCCGGACGGCTCGCGTCGTGATTCTGATCTTCCCGCTCGCTCCGGTATCTTCGGACAGCTTCGACGCGATGTTGACCGGGTCGCCCGCGATCCCGCTCGGGCCGCGGGGGTTGGAGAAGAAGAGCACGGGCCCCCGGTCGATCCCGATCTTCACCGCGACGCCGTTCTCCGCGAACTGAGCGCGGACCGCCTGTGCAAATTCCAGCGCCTCGGCGGGCGTGTCGAACGTCAGAATCGCCAGTCCGCCGCCGAGGCCGGCGACGTGGTCTTCGGCCCGCATGGCCACTTTGATGATCGTGTCCACGAGCGCGTTGTTCACGAACTCGTCGAGCATCTCCGGGAGGTTGTGCGACGAGTGCGGCTCGTGCGCCTTCGAGACGAACACAACGACCCGCTCGCGAAGGTACGCGTCGTAGATGCGCTTCCGGATCTGGCCGGCGTCGGCTGCCTGCCCGAGCCCGCTCAGCAGCGAGAAGAATTCCTCGGGATAGGGGTGGGGGTACTGCGTGTCGTCGGCGCGCAGCTCGGCCATGCGTCCCGGCCGCACCAGGGCGTACACGCCGGCCGCATACACCGCGCTCAGTTCCGGACGCCGAGCAAACGGCGATTCGGTGGCCTCGCCGAGCCGATCCGTCACCGCGCGTGTGAGCAGGATTTCGCCCGGCCCGGCACAGGCTTCTGCCAGATGCTCGACGGTTTCGGCGTCGCCGCCGTACAAACCGCCGCCGACTTCGTAAAACTCGCCGCTGTGCACGCACATGCCGATTCCGACGGCCGCCTTCGAGGCGATGCGCACCTGCGCTTCGGCCATCGCGCCGACGATCAAGGCTGGGTCGACCGGCGACGGGTAGTACATCTCCGTGTTGTCGGCGACCCACACGCCGATGGCCCGGCCGCCGATCGCCGCGCCGAGCCCATGAAGAATGCGCTTCGGCTCCGACACGATCGCGAGCACGTCGAGCAGATCGCGCTCTTCGGTCAATCGGCTCAAGCCGGAGGTGTCGGAGGCGACCACCGTGCCCTCAATCCGGTACACGTCCAGCAGGCGTTCGGCGTCGGCAGCGCTCTGGCCGCCCGCCGCCCAGGTCTGCAGTAATTCGACCGGGAGCGGGCCGGCGATATCCTGTGTGAGATCTGCAAGGGCGGGAATGATTCTCGGCAGGGCCACAGCGATACTATGCCAGAATCGCCGGGTAGTCGGTAGGGATCGCCGCCGAGCCCGATCGGTTGCGATGATTCCAGCGGAGCATGTCGAGGAAGCGAGGATCTGGGATGCGTATCTACCTGGCGTGTACCGTTCGAGGAGATCGCGGAGCCGTGGCAGCGGCGCGGCACATCAACGACAAGCTGGTGCATCTCGGGCACGAGGTCCTGACGTCGCACCTGCTCAGGGATGACGTCGACGAGTTAGAGAGCCACGTCACCGCGGCGCACGTGTTCGCGCGGGACGTCGAGTGGCTCGAGAGCGCCGACGTCCTGGTGGCGGAGGCGTCTGGCTCGAGCTTCGGCGTGGGATTCGAAGTTGGTTACATCCTCGGCCGCGCCGCGCAATCGGGGCAGCGCGCCTACGTGCTCTATCACGCCAACCGGCAGGGCGCGATCTCGCGCATGATCAGCGGACTGTCCCACCAGCACGCGAACTCGCTCGCTTACAACACGCTCGCTGACATTGACGCGTTCCTCGACGCGCACCTCGCGCCGACGCGGAAGTAGCGGGGGATTCTGGTTTGGGTCGTCCACTCGGTGTCTGATCCGGCAGAATCCCTTTGAGTGCCCCCCGGGGAGAGGTCCAGATGCGAATCACCGGCACCCTTGCACCGCTCACCGTGGCCGCTTTGTGCATAACGATTCTTACGCTTGGTGCCTCTCAGGCACCGGCGCCTGTCGCGGCCGCGGCCGCGGCGGCAGGCAACACACGGACGACTTCCCAAAGCAGCGAGCCGCGCAGCGGGCCCGGCTGCATGCCGGCGGGGGATGCCGTCACCGATCCGGCTGTTCTTCCCCCGGTCTCGAAGACCCCGCCGATGTCGATGGCGAGCCCTCTTGGCGTCGGCTTCGAGCGGCTGCCCGACTACGTTCCGCCGCACAACTCGCGAGTGCGTATGCGCGTCAGGGTCAGCGAAGCGGGTGTGGTCACCTCGGCGTGTGCGGTTGACCCGATCGACGACCGTCTCGCAGAGCGGATCGTGAAAGCGATGGCCGACTTCTGGCGTTACGCCCCGGCGACGCTTCGCGGTCGCCCGGTCCCTACCGTGCAGGACGCTCAGGTCGATCTCACCGTCGCGATGCCTCTCGAGGACGTGCTGGCGGCGCGCCGCCCCGCCGGCGCGTTCGCTGCGGAGCGCGCGATCTACGAGTCGACCGACGTCGCCTGGCTCGAACGCCTCGCGGCGTCGGAGCAGGCCGCGGTCGAAGAAAGCCGCAAGAGCCGCGGGCGGATGCCAAAGGCGTTGCGCACGACCGCGCTGGCGCGTCTCGGCGAGATCGGAAGTCCGGCCAGTCTGGCCGCCTATGACCGGATCACAGGAGCCGCAAGCGCCATCTACCCTGCGCGAGACCAGTTCCTGGCGACCGTCTGGCCGCATCCAGCCTGGCACTTCGGCGACGCGTCGTTCGTCCCGCTTGCCGGAACCTCCGCGCCCGACGGCATCTCTTACGTCGTCGCCTCGGCCGACTTGTATGGGCGGCTCGATCTGTTTCTCCTGTCCTCCAAGACGCCCAAGGATCGTTCATCGTGGACGCGGCCCCGCCTGATGCCGATCGATTTCTTTCGCGGTGCCCGCAACGGCACGCTCCAGTGGCACGACGGCGTGCTCGAGCTGGCCTACGATCAGCAGGAAGCGCCAACGCCCGGCGTGATGGAGTTTCGACCCGAGGGCGATATGCTCGCGCCGCTGACCGGTCATCAGACACGCCGCATCAATGTGGCTGAAGTCTGGCAGGACTCGGACGGCGACGGACTGACCGACATCGAAGAACTGCGACTCGGCCTCGATCCGAAGAACAATGACTCGGACGGCGACGGTATCCCAGACGGCCAGGATGTGTGCCCGAACTATGCGCCACCTGCGGGAAGCGAGTCCAGTGAGTCACAGCAGATTCTCCAAGCTGCCTTCTTCGCGACGTTCGGGCTGACCGGATCGCGCGCGATGCTGATGCCCGATCAGGCGTCGGAACGAGTGCAGTTTGTCGGCTACGCGGGTCCCGTGATCTATGGGCGACCCGGGCCCGGCAGTCGGCCCGGCGGGCCGTTTGCAGGCTTCGGCGGCGTGTTCGTCAGCTGGGATATCGTCAATCGCACGACTGGCGAGGCGACGGTGCTTGCCAGCGATTACGAGGGGCCGCTGGCCGCCGGCGGCCAGAATGTCTATCTCAGAAAGCTGCGCGGGCGGTGGTACGTGGTGGCGCAGACAACCACCTGGGTCAGCTAGCCGCCGGCCGAGGGATCGAGCGGTCGGGTCAGTCTCGCGTCGACCAGAAAATAGCGCGGGCGACAGCGTTGCTGCCTCGTCGACCTCTTCACGTCCAATCCAAGGCGAGACTAGATGGCGATCCGTCCTTCGGCCATGCGGGGGAAGGGGTACACCTCGTGGATGTCTTTGAGCCCCAGAATCGCATATGTCAGGCGCTCCACCCCAAAACCCGCGCCGGCACACGCAATCCTTCCCCCGCCGCCATCGAGGGATGCGAACAAATCGAAGAAGGGCGCGAAATAGGCCATGGGGTAATCGAGATCGATCATCCGGCGCTCGAGATCCTCGATCGACCGCGTCCGTTCGGCGCCCGACAGACATTCGATGGGATGTGGATTCTCGCCCGCGGGCGGCAGGACCACGTCGTAATTGAGAAAGCGCCCCTGCTCGGGCTCGAAGCAGTCGTAGGCCTCCCGCCTCAGGTTCGAGAGAATGAAGGGCTGGCCCTGCGCCCGCGACGACGCCCAGCGCTCAACGGCGTCATCGTCTTCCAGGTTCTCCCGCTGCTTGACGTCCTGGACGTCAATGACGGCAAGCGGGTCCGTCAACGCGGGCAGGGCTGAACCGCGAAAACGCTGAATGATGTCGCCGTGGGTGTCGGCAAGGCGCCGATAGAGACCCCGCATCAGATCGGAGATGAGCGCGAGCATTTCCTCGTAGGTTCCGTCACGTTTCTCGAAGTCCACCTGCATGAACTCGGAAGTGTACTTGTACTCCTTCCGCCCGATGCGCATCTCCATGCGGATGTTCGGAGAAGCCCAGAAGACCTGCCGGGCGTTGGAGAGCATGACGATGAGGATCTTCTGGAGGATGAGCGACTGGGTGACCGATACCTCCTCGCCGTAGTAGTTGACCCTGGCGGGGTAGGTCCAGTGGTTCAAGGGATCCGTGCAGCCCGCCAGCATGTAGACCGGCGGGTGCACGTACCCACGACCGACCAGTTCGCCGCAGAGATAGTGCTGGATGGTGGTCCGCACCGCGAGAATCTCCTGGAGCCTGGGGTTGGACATCGCCCTCCGGGCCTGTTCAAGGGATCCGAGGACCATCGGATCCCGCAGGTCCACCGGCTCGATCCGCTGAATGCCGAGGGCGAGGGATGAATCTCTTCGAGGTGCCGCCACGACGTCCTCCTTGAATTCCCGAGTCGTGCCCGCCAAGCGTGACGGGCGGGCCTTGGCCGCCTGAGCGTAGCCGCTGAATGATAGCGAATAACGCAAATGCCTACCAGCACATCCACAGTAATCGTCACAGACGTGATAAATTGATACTATTAGTGGTAATATTATGAAGATTCGTTTCCTACGACTGAGGGGGGACTCGTGAAACACGCCATCGATGATCTGGACCGTTCCATCCTGCGCACCCTGGTCAAGGATGCCCGCAGACCATTCCTCGAGATCGCGCGCGCATTGGGCGTCTCTGGCGGCGCCATTCACCAGCGTGTCGGCGGACTTCGGGAGGCTGGCGTCATCAAGGGTTCGAGAGCGGTGTTGGATTATGCGGGGTTGGGATTCGGCGTTTCGGCCTTCGTTGGCATCACGCTGACCAAAGCGGGCCTGAGCGCGCAGACCCAGGAACGGCTCAAGGCGATTCCAGAAATCGTCGAGGTGCACTACACGACGGGCACCTACAGTCTCCTGGCCAAGGTCGTGATCCGGGGAATCCCTGAACTCTATGCGTTTCTCTCGGAGCGTCTGCAGCGCATCAAAGAGATCCAGTCCACGGAGACCTTCGTCATCCTGCAGACCTCGGTCGAGCGGGATCCGGTGATCTGAGGCCCGCGCTCAGCGTGAGCGACGCCGAGATGAGGATCCGGCGGGCAGATGATCCCGGTGGCAATACGTCGCGACATCATCAACGATCATCGCCGCTGGGGCACTCGGGCAGACAGGCATGGCCGGCCCTGGCCATCGGGCGGGGATCGGTACTTCCGCCGGTTCATAGAATCCCAGTACATTGAACTTCAATGTGTGGTCCGGCAGTCGGGCGAAGGTCCGCGCCACGTGCGCCACGTCGTCGGCGCCCAGAAAATCCAGCAGGAACGCTAACGCGCCGGGATCGCGGCGCAACGGCCGCGACTCGATGCGGGTCAAGTTCAGTCCTTCGTCGGCAAAGACGCGGAGTACGTCGAGCAACGATCCGGATCGATGCGCCGCCGTGAAGACCAGAGAGCACTTGCGTCCGCTCCGACCTCCGGTTCGTGAGAGGACAAGGAATCGCGTCGTATTGGCGGCGTGATCCTCGATGCCTTCCTTGACCACTTCGAGGCCGTAGAGATCGGCAGCCAGGGCGCCGGCCACGACTGCCGCCGCCCGCGGCCGCTCGGCTGCAAGCCATCGCGCCGCGCCGGCTGTGTCGTAGAAGGGACGGGGTTCGAGACCGTGCCGGGCGACGAAGGATCGGCATTGTCCCAGCGCCTGCGGGTGGGAGTAGACGGACTTGATCTCGCTGTGTTCGGTGCCGGGCAGCGCGAGGAGGCAGTGGTGAATCGGCACCTGGACCTCCGCGATCAGCCGAAGATCCGTCTCCGCCAGCAGGTCGTTCACTTCGCCGACGGGGCCCTCGATCGAATTCTCGACCGGCACAACTCCCAGGTCCATGGCCCCGCTGTCCACGGCCAGGAAGACGTCGCGGAACTCCCGACAGGGCATCGCCACGAGGCTCGAGTCGTGGTGCCGCACCGCCAGTTCGCTCCAGGCGCCGAGTTCTCCCTGGAACCCCGCGAGGCGGAACCTCCGCTCCTGCAGCGCCCGCGACTCGTCCAGAATTCCCCGAAACAGGGGCCTCAGGAATGATGGGTCGAGCAGGCCGTAGCGCCGGGCGCCGATCCGGGCGAGAGGACGGCGTCTTCACGCACGGGATCGCCCACCACGTCCTTCAGGCGGCCGGCCCGCACGGCCAACTGCATGCGCTCGTCGAGCAGTCGCAGCAGCTTCAGATCCGCATCGTCGATGAGTGCACGGAGCGTCGCGAGATCCACGAGGCCGGCCTCCTGTTCAGCTGGTGTGTCTGCGGCGTGTGCCGGACCGTCGCCGGGCACAGCCGCCGGTGTCCGTGTGGTCGGGCCTAGGTCCACCGAGTCTTCGTCGTTTGTCGTGGCCACTGCTTCATCACCTTTCTCAAAGAAGTCCAGAAACACGAGAGGCCATCACCCGACTCGCGGGTGATGGCCTCTCGTGGTACCCGGCGTTCTCGTCTCAAACCGTGGCTACATCACCGGTCGCTCCCACCCAGCACGACCGTGCTGGTAAACGTAAAGACGGCCGGATTGCCGTAACCGGCAAGACGGAGCGCGAGCGCGTTGTGCCGCGCGGCGCACGGGGCGGGGCGCGATCCAGCCTTCTCAGTCTTCAACATCGAGTGTCCGGCGGGTGAAGATCCACTTGCAACGTGAGAACAGTACGCAATATCGCCGGGCGGGTCAACCGGAGGCCCGGTGGAACAAGGGGTCAGTGCGGGTGTGACGGATCTCGATGAGCCCTGCGCCGATGGTCAGTACACGAGGCCGCCGCTGAGGAAGCTGCTCGTTCGCGGGTCGGACGGCGAATCGAACACCGTGGCGGTCTGGCCCACCTCGATCATGCGTCCGTCCAGCAGGACCAGTGTGCGCGACGCCAGGCGACGGGCTTCGTGCGTGTTGTGCGTGACGAGCACCAGTGTCGTGCCCAGCCCCTGCAGTTCCTTGATCATCGTTTCGACGATCGCGACGTTTCGGGGGTCGAGGTTCGCCGCCGGTTCGTCGAGCAGCAGGACGTCGGCGCAGGTCGCCATGGCGCGGGCGAGCGCCACGCGTTGCATCTCGCCGCCCGAGAGCGACCTCGCCGGCGCGCTGACCAAGTGCTTCAGCGCCAAGCGCCCCAGCAGGGCGTCGACATCGGCGAGTTCCCGGCGGCCGCGGAGACGGCGCCCGAAGGCGACATTGGCGCGGACTGATCGGTCCAGCATGAGCGACCGCTGGAACACCGTGGTGACGGTCCGGCTGATCTCGATCGGCATCGGATAAGCAACTGGCGCTCCGGCATACTCAATCCGGCCCACCGTCGGGGGTTCGAGAAACTGCAGCAGGCGCAGCAGCGTGGACTTGCCCGCGCCGCTCGGGCCAATGACGGCCAGCGTCTCGCCGCGCGCGATGTCGAGCGCCGGCACATCGAGCACAATGCGGTCGCCGTAGCAGTGGCGCAACCCGGTGATGCGGTAGGCGAGTGCGGCACCACTCATCGCGACCGTCCCTGGAGTTGGAGCAGGACGACGTTGGCCACGAGTGCAAGCGCGATAAGGATGATGCCGAGTGCCATAGCAAGGGCGAAATCACCCTGGCGCGCATAGAGCACAATCGCCGTCGTCAGCACTCGCGTCTGGCCCTCGATGTTTCCGCCGACCAGCATCACGGCACCCACTTCGGAAATGATGCCGCCGAACGCGGCGACAATCGCCGCCGTGACGCCGATGCGAGCCTCCCGAAGAACAGTCCACGCCAGTTGCCAGCGGGTCGCGCCGAGCGCCCGGACCTGCAGGCGCAGATCCCGATCGACGCCGTCCACCGCGCTCATCGTGAGCGCCGCGACCAGCGGAAACGCGATGATGGTTTGCGCTGCGATCATGGCGGCGGGCGTAAACAGCCATCCGAGATCGCCAAACGGGCCGCTTCTTGAGACCACCATGTAGACGAACAGCCCGACGACGACCGGCGGCAGGCCCATGCCGGTGTAGAGCACGAGCGTCACGAGGCGGCGGCCCGGAAAGCGCGCGAGACCCAGGGCGGCGCCCACGGGCACGCCGATGACGGCCGCCAGCAGCAGTGCGATGCCGGTCACGCGGAAGGTGAGGGCCACCACCGCGATCAGCGCCGGCTCTCCGAGTGCCCGCAGGATGCTATCGATAGCGCACCGTGATTGATGTCACCCAGTGCGAGTAACGCGATGCGAACTCGTCGCTGGCGACGACCAGTTGAATGAGGCCGTCGCGCCCGGTCATCGGCCGGCCGTCGCGTTGGTAGGCCAGCACGACGACGCGAGACGCGGGGCTGGCGTCGGTCCCAGCCTGCCGCAGCGGGGTCGCCGGATTCTTCAACCACCCGAGCATCGCCGCCACGTCCTGGTCTGTGAGATTCGCCGTCGTAAAGACGCCGATTCCCGCATGCCGAGCCGGATCGCGGATCGCGGCTGCCGCCATCTTCGCATCGAAGGCGCGCCGGGCCAATGCCGGTGCTGGCCGCTTGCCGGCCGGGGCCGTGCCCTCCCCATTCGCGCCATGGCACTCGTTGCAGCCTTTCGCGAGATAGACCCGCTCGCCTTTCGAGACCAGACCAAACAGCTCCGTCCACCTCAACGTCACGGTGTAGCCGTCGCTGCTCGTCAGCACGATGTGCTCAGCGCCGTGCTTCGTGTCCGCAACGGTGGGATCGACTGAGCGGAGGACGTCAACCAGCGAGGCGCCGGCCCAGGAGGTCGGCCCGATCTTGCCGCGTCGGACACCGGTGATCTCGTGGTTCGGCAGCGTCACCTTCGGCAGCGCCTTGAGTTGGTCAATCGTGAAGGTGCGCGACAGCGGTCCCACCTGGACTCGCAGCAAGGTCGCGGCCTTCAGTTCTTCAGAATTCGGATAGAACAGCGGCTGGCCCACACGGTCGACGCCAAATGCGCCGATGCGGGCCTGGGTCGGCTTCGAGAGAACCCACTCGACGAAGCGCCCGGCGAGCGCCGCCTGAACCGACGGGTGTTTCGCAGGACTAATGGCGATCACGCCGTAGTCGTTGTGCAGATCGCGGTCGGGGTTGGCCTTGAGCGTCTCACCGCCAAACAACAACCGAAGCCCGGTCAGTTTGCTGCGCATGGCGAGCCACGTGGCGCGATCGCTCAGCGTGTACGCCTGACGCTCGTCGGCGAACGTCAAGGTTTCGCCCATGCCCTGGCCGACCGATAGGTACCAGGCCACCTCCCTGGTGGGTGCGAGACCGGCTGACTTCCAGAGCGCGAGTTCCTTGATCTGTGTCCCCGACTTGTCTCCGCGGCTCGCAAACGGCGCCTTCGCCCCGGCAATCGCCTTGAATGCGTCGACGGCCAGCTTCGTCTTGCCGATCCCGGCCGGATCCGCCCCTGGGCCGACGATGACGAAGTCGTTGTACATCACATCGTCGCGACGCGTGGCGTGGCCTTCGGCGACAAACGCATCCTCGGCCTCACGCGCGTGTACCAGCAGGACATCCACGTCACCGCGCCGGCCGAGTTCCAGCGCTTGACCCGTTCCGACGGCCACGACGTCGACGCGACAACCGCACTGGCGCTCGAAATCAGGCAGCAGCGCGCTCAGCAGGCCGCTGTCCGCCGTGCTCGTTGTAGTCGCCAGCCGCAGAACGGCGTTCGTTGCGCCGCCCTGCAAAGCGGTCCCGATGGCCACCGGCACCGACTTCACGGCGAGTACGAATC
Source organism: Acidobacteriota bacterium (assembly GCA_026393755.1). Lineage (NCBI taxonomy): Bacteria > Pseudomonadati > Acidobacteriota > Acidobacteriota bacterium. The sequence goes on along the minus strand of JAPKZO010000017.1, from coordinate 105,085 downwards.
CCACCACCGCTAACACGAGAAGATGACGATTCATCCGCATGAGTGATCCAATCCTGTGGTGTCACGCCGCCGGGACCCTAGGCCGGGCTGGAGCCCGGCGATCCGAGGGGTGTCACGCCGCCCACTTGTCCGATCCCTCGCGAGCCTGGGATCGCCACGCTCCAGCGTGGCCTTCCCTTGTGTCGGGCTCGTTCTCGGCGGTTCGAGGAGCAACCTCGTGAGGATCTTATCCGAATCGCGATCCGCGCTCGATGACATCCTCGACACGGGCGATCTCGGCCTCGGTCGTGTGCTGATCGGCGAGCGCATAGAAGGCCCATCGGTCCAGCACCAGCCCCATCGCGACCGCGAGCAGGGCGAAGCCGGCGGCATGCCAGATCAGGAACAGGGACGGAAGCACATTGAAGAGGAACGGGCGTGCATCTGAGAGCTTGAGGAACCGGTTGGCGTCGGTACCCTGCTCGGTGAGCGGAAAAGCACTTCGGGCCAGCGACCACCTCCGGACGACGAAGACCGCGGCATCGGCCGCAATGGCCCACATCGCCACACTGATTCCCCTCAATGCCGCGCTGCCAATCGCCAGCAGAAACACCTCGCCACATACCAGTCCGGTCGTCAGTGGCAGCAGCACGGTCGCGCCGTGCCACGTCCGCTGGCCACCCAGCCGATACACCAGTCCGATCGACAGGAGGAACAGGACCGCAGTGGCGGCCGCGGCGAATTTGAGCCAAGCAACCGGGTGGCCTTGCCAGTGCATCACCAGGAGCGCGATGCTCGCGCCGAGGGTTGCTCCGGCCAACAGGACTTCGCGGCTGAGCTCGCTCCGGCCAACGCCGCGCGCGACAAGCGGGGCGCGCGTCTTCCGGCCGAGATGGAGTGTCGAGACGATCAGGGCGGCGCCCAGCGCAACTGCGCCCGCCGCCAACGCAACCGCCTGCGACGGGAGATCAGTCCGCATGTGCCATGCTGCTGCGGCGATGATGCCGGCCCCGCCGATGGCGAGGCTGGTGAACCATACGAGTGGTGCGTGGTTTGACATCTTCCGACCCGAGGATCGTGACGAACGCGGCAAGTGAATGTCGTGCGCTGGCAGGGGAGCCACGGACGAATCGTCGGCGGTGTGAACCGGAGTCCTGCTGCGCGATTGACTCATCGCCGCATCGCCTCCTCGAGCGCGTTGAACAACGCCGTACGGCGCGCGCCTCCCGGCGCAACAAACCGGATGTTCGGCCTGCACCCCGCCGGATCAACGAATCCCGGCACACCGGCACGCGAGTCACCGTCCGCGCCGGTGCCAGGTCCTTGGTACCGCAGCGCTCCCGTCGGACACGCGGCGACGCATGCCGGTGCGAGCCCCTGCTCGATCCGGTGCGCGCAGAGATGGCACTTGGAGACGACGCCCTGGTGCTCATCGTACTTCGGCGTGCCGAACGGGCAGGTCATCTCGCAGTACCGGCAGCCCACGCACCGGTCTTCGTGATGCACGACGACGCCGTCCGCGCGCTTCTCGTAGGCGCGTGAGGGGCATCCTCGCAGGCACGCGGGATCGTCGCAGTGGTGGCACGCGACCGACAGGAAATACGTCGGGCCGGCAGCGTGCCGCCGCAGGTTCAGCGGCAGCACGCGCCGCCACGCCAGTTCCTCGGCTCGGCCGTTCTCGATCCGGCACGCGAGTACGCACGAACCGCATCCGACGCACCGATGCAGATTAACGAGGAATCCCGCGCGGCTCATATGCGCTCCACGTCGACGAGGCACTCGTAGAACGTCGCGCCGTGGTTCATGTCGGTGATCCCTTCGGCCGTGAGCGCGTTCACATCGGGATCGCCCGCGTGACTCCAGCCTTCGAGGATGTGTACAACGCCAGCCCTGATGCCCGCTGTCACCCGCGCCGTGACCTCGATGCGGCCGCGATCATTCCACACGGCGACGCGGCCGCCGTCCGTGATGCGGCGCGCCGATGCGTCGTGCGGATTGATGTCGAGCACGTGCGACCGCTCGACCTCGCGCACCCAGTCGAGGTTGCCGAACTGCGAGTGAATCCGATCGCGCGTCTTGCAGGAAAGGAGTTGCAAGGGGAGACGGCTCGCCAGCGCCGAGGCGTGGCCCTCGTCCAGGGGGGCGTATGCCGGGACGGCCTCAACGCCCCAACGCTCCGTGGCCTCGTCTGCGGCGAACTGTACCTTTCCCGATGGCGTCGGAAAACGCCGATCGGCGAACGCGACGTCACCGCCTCCGGACAGATCCAGCGGCCGCTCCATCAGACCCTCGAGCGCCAACTCGTAGCCCGCCGGGAGCAACGCACGCAGATACGCGATCCGGTCAGTTGGGAACCACGTGGTCTCGTACCCGAATCGCTCGCACAGCAGCCGCCAGATCTCGCTTTCCGGTTTCACCTCGCCTGGCGGATCGAGAATCTTTGCGCGCCATTGCACGTATGGATGCCAATACGCGGTAACCAGATCCTCTTCTTCGAACAGTGTCTTGGCCGGCAACACGAAGTCGGCGCACTCGGCGGTCGGCGTCATGAACTGATCGACCACGACCACCAGGTCGAGCGATCCGAGGCCAGCCCGTACTCGTGGCGCGGCGGGGTTCTGGCTGCACGGATTACCCCGCTCAATCCACGCGGCCCGAATCGGAGGATCGGTGAGCGTTTCCAGATGACGCGCCACCTGCGACACGGGAATAGCACGAAGCCCGGCCGGCTCCGGCGGCAGCGGCAACGCGCGCAGACAGTGACTGGCCAGATTGGCATACTGCCATCCGCCGCCCGCCGCGCCCACATTTCCCGTGACGGCCGGCAACAGCGCGACGGCCCTCATCGTCTGGCCGGCCCGATGGTGGCGCTGCAACCCGAAGCCGGCGATGAGCAACGCCGGACGCGTACGGCCATAGGCCAGTGCGAGGTCGCGAATCGCCGTGGGGTCGAGGCCCGTGATCTCGGCCACGCGTTCGACGGGATACTCGGCCAGGCGCGCGCGGTACTGCTCGAAGCCCGACGCGTGGGCGTCGAGGAACGCCGTGTCGTGCAGACCGGCATCCACGATGATGCGGGCGAGCCCCATCGCCAGTGCCGCGTCGGTCCCCGGGCGCGGCTGCACGTGGACGTCGGCGGCATCCGTCGTGTCGGTGCTGCGCGGATCGACGACCGCCACGATCGCGCCGCGGGCTTGCGCATCCAGGATCAGCCGCCACTGATGGACGTTGGTCTCCGCCGGGTTGTGGCCCCAGATCAGAATGAAGCGGCTCTCTCGCGTGAGACGAGGGTGATTGTGGATGTTCGCGCCGTAGGTCAGCCGCGTCGCTTCGAGGCCGGCGGGCCAGCACAGGTCTCCGTATGTCGTCGTGCACCCGCCGAACTGCCTCCAGAAGGCCATCGACAGCCCATTGAGCGCGCCATGCGATCCGGAGCCTTCGTAGCACAGCACGCTCGATGGCCCATGACTCCCGCGGATGCGCGTCAGCGCGTCGGCAATCTCAGAGAGCGCCTCCTCCCACGTGATCTGATCGAATCCCTCTCCGTCGCGGCGCCGGCGCATGGGCGCGAGCAGCCGGTCGCGGTAGCCGACTCGGCGGGCGTAGCTCAATCCCTTGAGGCAGACGTGACCGTCGGTGGCCGGATTGGCCGGATCGCCCTCAATCCGCACGATCCCGTCATGCTCGTCGAGCGTGACGAGCATCCCGCACGTGCAATAGCAGTTGCGCGGGCACACGGTGCGAATCGTTCGCAGTGCGGCCATGGGCCGGAAGTGTAACGGAATGGCCCGGGGAAACGCGAGGAGGACCGTGTCAAGCGCGAACCGCCATGCCGGCGGGAGGACACGGCTTCGGTAGCGGCCCCTCGAACCAAGAAGAACAGTTGGCGGCTGGTGGCGAGACAAACGCGGCCAGCGCTGCCGAGGCGATCAGCCGGACGATCAGGTAATGACGGCTCATCCAGGCGATGGGACCGGTCTACTCGAAGACCTTCTCGAGCTTCTGGTACTCCGCGTGCATCAATTCGATGGCGTCTCTGATCTTCAACTCGTCCTTGCTTGCCAGCGTGCCGGCAAGGGCCGTCAGCGCTCGAGCGAGACGGTCGCGCTGCGCCGTGAACTCCGCCGTCCTGGCCTTGAGACGGTCGGGCAGCGTCGTCTGGTTCAGGACGGCCATCTTCACCGTGAGCGTGTCGACCGACGCGGTCACCTTCGCCACGACGAGCGGATTCGTCTGGTTGTGGTAGAGCACGTAGAGGGTGCCGTGGAAATCATCCAGCTCAGGCAGTACCGGCTTGATCACGCGCACCAGTTTCTCGTACTGCATGTGGAGCGCTTCGGCGGCCTTGAGCAGATCCTCGTTCTTGTCGGCTGCGACGGCCGCCTTGTAGTCGGCGCCGGCCTTGTTGAGTTCGGCGACACCAGCGGTCCACACCGGGTTCTTTTCACGAAGAATGCCAGGCAGTTCCGCCCTGCTGACCGCGGCGAGGTGCTTCTCGAGATTCGGCAGTATGGCGGCGAGCGCCTTGTAGTCCTTGTTGGGCCAGGCGTCGTGCCACATCGGCAGCATGATCTCGTGCATCGCGTCGAGCGCGGGCACGGCCGCTGTCGTTTCGGCGGGTCGTGCAGGCTGCGCGGCAGACTTGGGGGCCTGCGCCGGCGTCTTGGCGGTCTGCGCGGCGGCGAAAGGCGCGGAGACGAGGTAGAGGCCTGTCAGGACGAGACCGGTCAAACGGAGAGAACGTAGCATGGAATTGACTCCTCCGGGAGCTGGTTGCCCGCCTGATCGTAGCACGGTGACGCGGAATCCGGCGGGCGCGCCGGCGGGAGGATTCCCTTGTGATGCCGGCGCGATTGCGCTACAACTGGCACGGCGTCATCCGCCGCAAGGAGGTTCTGTCGTGCCGATCGGAATTCGCAGTTCCATCCGCGTGTCTGCGCTAGTCGTGCTGTTCTCCTTTCTGGCGCTCGCGGCCGGGCCAGTGGCCCAGGCACCCGTGCGCGTCGATCCAGCCACGCTGGTTGTTCACAACGGCAAGATCGTCACGGTTGACGAGGCCAAGCCCGTGGTGGAGGCGCTGGCGGTCCGGGACGACCGCATCGTCGCGGTCGGGACGGAAGCCGAAATCAAGCCTTACATCGCGGCATCGACCAGGATCATTGACCTCAAGGGCGCGCTCGCCGTGCCGGGCATCATTGAGAGCCACGGCCACTTTACCGGCGTCGGACAGGCCAAGCTGCAACTCAACCTGACGAAGACCACGAGCTGGGAACAGATTGTCGCGATGGTGGCCGACGCGGCGAAGACGGCCAAACCCGGCGAATGGATCTCGGGCCGGGGCTGGCACCAGGAGAAGTGGACGAAGCGCCCGCAACCCAACGTCGAGGGATTTCCGATCCATGCCTCGCTGAGCATGGTGTCGCCGAACAATCCGGTCGTGCTCGAGCACGCGAGTGGCCACGCGACGTTCGCCAACGCGAAGGCCATGGAACTGGCGGGCATCACGAAGGCCACGCCCAATCCACCTGGCGGCGAGATTCTGAAGGACGCCACGGGCACCCCGATCGGCGTGTTTCGCGAGACGGCCCAGGGGCTGTTCAGCCGCGCGGAGCGGGCTGCCCGCGAGAAGATGACCGTCCAGCAACGTGACGCCGACGCCCGCCGCATCGTGCAGTTGGCCGCCGAGGAATGCCTGTCGAAAGGCGTGACCACGTTCCATGACGCCGGCGAACCGTTCTCGACCATCGACCTGTTCAAGCAGATGGCCCAGGAAGGGAAGCTCGGGATCCGGATCTACGTGATGGTGCGCGAGAGCAACGCCCGTCTCGTCGAGAACCTCGCCAAGTACAAGACGATTGGGTTTGCCAACAACCACGTCACGCTGCGCACCATCAAGGTTACTCTCGACGGCGCCCTCGGATCGCGCGGCGCATGGTTCCTGGAGCCTTACACGGACCTGCCCGGCCACACCGGCCTGAATACGACGCCGGTCGACTCGGTCCGCGAGACGGCCAAGCTGGCGATAGCGAACGGGTATCAGCTCGCCATCCATGCGATTGGCGACCGCGCGAACCGCGAGGTGCTGAACATCTATGAGGAAGCGTTCAAGGCGAATCCGGATAAGAAGGACCTGCGGTGGCGCGATGAACACGCGCAACACCTCAATCCGGCCGACATCCAGCGGTTTGGCAAACTGGGCGTGATTGCGGCGATGCAGGGCATTCACTGCACCTCTGATGCCCCGTACGTGCTCGCCCGGCTCGGCGCGAAGCGAGCCGAGGAAGGGGCGTACGTCTGGCAGAAGCTGATGAGGTCGGGCGCCACCATCTCCAACGGCACCGATGCGCCAGTCGAGGATGTCGATCCGATTGCCAACTACTACGCGACAGTCAGCCGGCGGTTGAAGGACGGGTCGGTGTTCTACGGCGATCAACGGATGACGAGGATGGAGGCGCTGAAGTCGTACACGATCAACGGCGCGTTCGCCGCGTTCGAGGAGAAGATCAAGGGGTCGCTCACCGTCGGCAAGCTCGGCGATGTGACGATCCTGTCGAAGGACATCCTGACGATCCCCGAGGATCAGATTCCGTCGGCCAAGGTGCTGTACACGGTGGTGGGCGGGAAGGTGCTGTACCAAGCCAGGTAGGGGCACGGCATGCCGTGCCCGCCGTTCACGCCAGATTCGGGGCCAGCCAGCGTTCGGCTTCCTCCAGCGTCATCTTCCTGCGCGCGGCGTAAGAGATCAGCTGATCGCGGCCGATCCGCCCGAGGGTGAAGTACTTCGCGCGCGGGCTCGCGAAGTAGAGCCCGCTGACGCTCGCCGCCGGCAGCATCGCACAGTTCTCCGTCAGCGTGATGCCGACCGCAGGCGCGTCGAGCAGGTCGAAGAGGGCTCTTTTCGAGCTGTGATCGGGGCAGGCCGGATACCCGAATGCGGGCCTGATGCCCCGATAGCGCCCGGCGGTCAGATCCGCGGCCGGCAGTTCGCCGGTTTCGTAGCCCCACTCGCGTCTCACCCTCGCGTGCAGGTACTCCGCGAACGCTTCAGCCAGCCGATCCGCGAGCGCCTTGACCATGATCGCGTGGTAGTCGTCGTGTCGTGCGGCGGCGCCCGAGGCCAGCGCCTCCGCGCCAATGCCGGCGGTCACGGCAAACGCGCCGAGATAGTCGGCGCGCCGGCTCGCGAGTGGGGCGATGAAGTCGGCCAGCGACAGTTGCGCACGGCCTTCTTCGACCACCTCCTGCTGGCGCAGCATCGGAAACCGTGCCACCTCCCGCTGGAGCGTTTCGTCGCCGAAGCAGACCAGATCGTCGCCATCGGCGGCCGCCGCCCAGATGCCATAGACGCCGCGAGCCCGTAACGTGCCATCGGCAGCAAGCCCGCCCAGAGCCTCCTGCGCCTGGGCGTAGAGATCGCGGGCGGCCGCGCCGTACTCGGCGTGTTGGAGAAGAGCGGGGAAGCGACCCTTCAGCCCCCACGCCGCGAAGAAGAATGTCCAGTCGATCCACGGCATCAGCCTGCCGAGATCGACATCCACAACGGTTCGCTGGCCGGCTGCCGCCGGGATCGCGATCGATTCGACGGCCCAGTCAATGCCCGGCCGCCGCGCCAGCGCCTCGTCATACGCCAGCAGCACCCGCGCCTGGCGGTTCTTGTGCCGCTCTCGCAGCTGCGCCTGCGCCTGCCGATTCTCCGCGTCGAACGACGCGTGCCGCGCCTCGCTCAGCAGGTTCGACACGACGTCAGTGACCCGGGACGCATCCGGCACGTAGACCGCCGTTCCGCCGTATTCGGGCGCGATCTTGACCGCCGTGTGCTGGCGGCTGGTGGTCGCGCCTCCGATCAGGAGCGGCAGCCTCAGGCCGCGCCGCTCCATCTCGCGCGCCACCTGCACCATCTCATCGAGCGACGGCGTGATGAGGCCGCTCAGGCCGATCATGTCGGCCCGCTCCTCGACCACCGTGCGCAGAATCACGTCTGTCGGCACCATCACGCCCAAATCGACGACCCTGTAGTTGTTGCAGCCAAGGACCACGCCCACGATGTTCTTCCCGATGTCGTGGACGTCGCCCTTTACGGTGGCGAGCACGATCGTGCCTCGCTGGCGGTGCTCGGCGCCGCCTTGCCGCTTCTCCTCCTCCATGAACGGCTCGAGGTGCGCGACCGCGCGCTTCATCGCACGGGCGCTCTTGACCACCTGCGGAAGGAACATCTTGCCCGCGCCGAACAACTCGCCGACCGTCTTCATCCCGTCCATCAGCGGGCCTTCGATGACGGCAATCGGCCGCTCGTACTTCTGCCGCGCCTCCTCGACATCCAGATCGATGAAATCGAGCACGCCGTGGACGAGTGCGTGCGAGAGACGCGCCTCCACCGTGCCCTCCCGCCACGACAGATCGGCGCCCCGAACCTGCGCGGCGCCGGTGACCGTCGTGGCCAGCTGCACGAGACGCTCGGTGGCGTCGGGCCGCCGGTTGAAGATCAGGTCTTCGACGTGCTCCCGCAGATTCGCCGGCACATCCTCGTAGACGGCGAGCTGGCCCGCATTGACAATGCCCATGTCGAGGCCGGCGCGGATCGCGTGGTAGAGAAACACCGCGTGAATCGCCTCCCGGACGCGATCGCTGCCGCGAAACGCAAACGACAGGTTCGAAATGCCGCCGCTCACCTTTGCGCCGGGGCACGTCGCCTTGAGCATCCGCGTGGCCTCGAGGAAGTCCAGGGCATAGGTGGCGTGCTCCTCGAGCCCCGTGCCGATGGCCAGCACGTTCGGATCGAACACGATGTCGAGCGGATCGATGCCTGCCTCTCGAGTGAGCAGAGCGTAGGCACGCTGGAGCACCTGCACGCGCCGCTCGACGGTGTCGGCCTGGCCCCGTTCGTCAAACGCCATGACGACCACGGCGGCGCCGTACCGGCGGAGGAGCCGCGCCTTGTGAAGGAACTCCGCCTCGCCCTCCTTCAGGCTGATCGAATTGACGACGGGCTTGCCCTGGATCGCCTGGAGACCGGCTTCGATGACCGACCACTTCGAACTGTCGATCATGATGGGGAGGCGGGCGATCTCGGGCTCAGTCGCAATCAGGTGCAGGAACTCCGTCATCGACCATTCGGCGTCGAGCAGCCCTTCGTCCATGTTGATGTCGAGCAGGTTGGCGCCGCCCCGCACCTGGACGAGCGCCACCTCGGCGGCCTCGGCGAACTTCCGCTCCTTGATGAGCCGGCGGAAACGTGCCGAGCCGGCCACGTTGGTCCGCTCGCCGATCATGATGAAATTGCTGTCCGGGCGAATTGTCAGCGGCTCGAGGCCGGCGTACTGGGTGAAGCCTGTGGCAGGGGATTGGGGATCAGGGACCAGGGATTGGGATCGCTGGATTCGGGCGGTGCGCGGGCGGAGGCTGGCCACGGCCTGGGCGATCACGCGGATGTGATCGGGCGTCGTGCCGCAGCAGCCGCCCACGATGTCGACCAATCCCGCGTCGGCGAATTCTCCGACAATCCGCGCGGTCTCGGATGGCGTCTCGTCGTAGTGGCCGAAAGCGTTGGGCAGCCCGGCATTGGGGTAACAGCTGATGTGGCAGGTGGCCACGCGCTCGAGATCGACCAGGTGCGGCCGCATCTCGCGCGCGCCGAGCGCGCAGTTGAGCCCGACGCTGAACGGACGCGCGTGCGCCACCGACAGCCAGAAGGCTTCGATCGTCTGGCCTGATAGCGTCCGGCCGCTGCGGTCGGACACGGTCAGCGAGATCATGACCGGCACACGGGACTGACGCGCGTCGAAAACGTCTTCGATGGCCACCAGGGCCGCCTTGGCGTTCAGCGTGTCGAACACGGTCTCCACCAGCAGGCAGTGGCACCCGCCATCGAGCAGCCCTCGCGCCTGCTCGGCATACGCATCGCGAAGCTGCGCGAAGGTGACGGCCCGGAACGACGGGTTGTTCACATCCGGCGAGAGCGACAGCGTCTTGTTGGTAGGGCCTATGGCGCCCGCGACAAATCGGGGTTTGCCCGGCGTGCGGGCCGTCCATTCGGCGGCGGCTCTGCTGGCCAGCTTCGCGGCTTCGACGTTGATCTGATAGACGTACGGCTCGAGCCCGTAGTCCGCCTGCGCGATGGCCGTCCCGTTGAACGTGTCGGTTTCAATCAGATCCGCCCCGGCCTCCAGATACGCATGATGGATACCGGCGATGATGTCCGGTCGCGTCAGCGCGAGCACGTCGTTGTTGCCCCTGAGATCGCGATCGTGGGAGGCGAACCGGTCGCCGCGATAATCCGCCTCGGCCAGGTTGTGTCGCTGGACCATCGTGCCCATGGCACCGTCGAGGATCAGGATGCGCGTCTCGAGGATCCCGGCGAGGATGGTTGCGGTGTCGGTCGTGACCATGGTGACTCCCACGTCCTGAGGAAATACGTTCGTCGCCGAGCGTATGAATCGAACGACTACCGTGATGGCGTGCGGACGCGCCGGGCGCGCCGCGCAGGTTCACGTTTGCATCCGCAGGCGATGGTGACCGCGAACGGGCCGCCGGCCCCGCGCGCTCCCAGCTGGACGCTCACATCGACGAGCCCGGCTGTTCGCAGCAGGCGCGCAATCGCATCGTCGGCGAAGCCGAGCCACTGGTCGCCGAGCCGCTGCTTGACCCACGTCTGGTCGTGAGGCCGCAGCTCCAGCACCAGCAGCCGGCCGCCTGGCCGAAGGATGCGAACGGCCTCCGCGACCGCCCGGGCCGGGTCCCCGGCCTGGTGCAGGGCCTGCGACAACAACGCCACGTCGACGCTGGCCGAATCGAGCGGCAGCCGTTCGATATCGCCACGTCTCCAGATGATATTGGTGACGCCGCGCCTGCGGGCGAGCGCGCGGGCTTTGCGCAGCACCTCCGGGTCCCGATCGACCGCAATCACGTGGCGCGCCCACCTGGCCGCTTCGAGCGTGAGGTAGCCTTCGCCACATCCGAGGTCGGCGACCTCGACCGGCGGCAGCAGGCAGGCGAGCGCGCGGGACCAGGCGGCCCAGCTCCGGCCTGGCACCAGCCGGCCCGCATCTGAGGCGTGCGGGTCGAAGTTCTCGCGCCTCACGCGGAGCACTTCCTGGAGGCGTGCCTCGTCTCCGCGGACGAGCGGACTGCCACCCATGCCGGCTGCGTCGCTGTCGAGGTGCGCCCAGAGGCTGGCGAGCGGCCCGCTGGTGAGGGCAGGGCTCAGCCCGTAGTAGGTGAATCCTCCGGCGGGTTCCTCGTCGACCAGGCCCGCGTCCTTGAGCAGCCCGAGATGACGCGACACGCCGGATTGCGCCACGCCGAGCACGGCCGTCAATTCGGTCACGTTCAGGCGCTCGCGCAGCAGCACCCGCAGCAGCCGCAGCCGCACCTCGTCGCCGAGCAGCCGGTAGATGACAGCAGCCTTAACCATATCCATAAATCTACATGATGTGATGTGATATGCGCAACCCCCTGGGCCTCCCCCCGTCGGGCTACAATGCGGGGCGATGATCCGTATTCTGGTCACCGGCGGCACCTTCGACAAACAGTACGACGAAATTCGCGGGCGGCTGGACTTCGCCGAATCCCACCTGCCCGAGATGCTCCGCTTGGGGAGGTGCAAGCTCGACGTCACGATCAGGACCGTGATGCTGGTCGACAGCCTCGAGATGACCGAGGCCGACCGGGAACTGGTCGCGCAGAACTGTCGCCAGGCGCCCGAAACCCAGATCGTGATCACGCATGGCACCGACACGATGGTCGAGACGGCGCGCACGGTCGCGCAGTCGGTCTCGGACAAGACGGTCGTGCTGACCGGGGCCATGGTACCGTACGCGTTCGGCAGCTCTGACGGCCTGTTCAATCTGGGCAGCGCCCTGTCGTTCGTGCAGACGTTGCCGCCAGGTGTCTATGTGGCGATGAACGGCCGCTGCTTTCCGTGGGACCGGGTGCGGAAGAACCGCAAGACCGGGGTGTTCGAGGAAGCGATCTGATGGCTGCCTCTTGAGGACAACATGACAAAACGACTTGCATGCATTCTGACCGGGGTTCTGCTGGTGGCCGCGCTTGGCGCGGGTCTTCTCGCTCAGGCGACCAGGCTCCCCGTCGTGTCGCCGGTCGTCAGCGTGCCGGCGCTGCTCGGGCACGTCAAAGTGCTGTCGTCCGACCAGTTCGAGGGCCGGGCGCCAGGCACCCGCGGCGAAGATCTGACGGTGGCGTACATCGAAGACCAGTTCAGGAAGGTTGGCCTCAAGCCCGGCAACCCTGACGGCAGCTACATCCAGAAAGTGCCGCTGGTCGGCATCACCCCGGATCCCTCGACCTCGCTGACCTTCACCAGAGGCACCACGACCCGCACCTTGAAGTTCAAGGACGACATCGTCGCCTGGACAAAGCGCGTGCAGCCGCGCGTCAGCATCGACGCGTCTGACGTGGTCTTCGTGGGGTACGGCGTGCAGGCGCCGGAGTACGGGTGGGACGACTACAAGGGCGCCAATCTCTCCGGCAAGACCGTGATCATGCTCGTGGGCGATCCGCCGGGGCCCGATCCGAAGGATCCGGCGAAGCTCGATCCCAAGGTCTTCGGCGGGCGGGCGATGACGTACTACGGGCGGTGGACCTACAAGTACGAGATGGGTGCCGAGAAGAAGGCGGCGGCGGTGCTGATCGTGCACGAGACCGGGCCGGCGGGGTATCCGTTCTCCGTCGTGCAGGGCAAGATCAAGGAGCAGTTCGACCTGGTGATGCCCGACAAAGGGACGGGAAGAGCGGCCATCGAAGGCTGGATCACACTCGACCAGGCCAAGGCCCTCTGTGTGCTCGCCGGCCGGGACTTCGCGGCGCTCAAGCGACAGGCCCTCACCCGGGAGTTCAAGCCGGTGCCGCTTGGGGTCACCGCCTCGATGACGATCGCCAATACGATTCGCACGATCAATTCGCGCAACGTGGCCGGAAAGGTCGCGGGCAGCGATCCGAAGCTCAAGAATGAGTTCGTCGTCTTTACGGCGCACTGGGATCACTTCGGCATCGGGGCGCCCGTCAACGGCGACAAGATCTACCACGGGGCGGTCGACAACGCGACGGGCATCGGCGGGATGATCGAGATCGCCCGCGCGTACGCCGCGCTGCCCGTTGCCCCGAAGCGCTCGCTGCTGTTTCTCGCGGTGACCGCCGAGGAGCAGGGGTTGCTGGGATCCGACTACTACGCGCGCAACCCGCTCTATCCGCTCTCGAAGACCCTGGCCGCCATCAACATCGACGGCCTGAACATCCACGGCAAGACACGCGACCTGTCCGTGGTGGGGTTAGGCAACTCCGATCTCGACGACTACGCGCGCGATGCCGCAGCCGGGCAGGGGCGGCACCTCGTTCCCGACCCGAAACCGGAAGACGGCGGCTACTTCCGGTCGGACCATTTCCCGTTCGCGAAACAGGGCGTGCCGGCCATCAACGCCGGCGGTGGCGAAGAGGTGATCGGAAAGCCAGCGGGTTGGGCCCGCAAGGCCCAGGACGCGTACACGGCGCAGCACTACCACCAGCCGTCCGACATCATGCGCCCGGACTGGGACATGGGCGGCGCCGTCCAGGATCTGCAGATCTACTACGTGATGGGATACCGCCTGGCGCAGGCCGCCACATTTCCCGAGTGGAAGCCCGGCACGGAGTTCAAAGCCCGGCGAGACAAGATGATGGGGAAGGGGAAGTAGTCGGTGGAGAGTAGTCGGTAGTCAGTAGTCGGTAGGGAACCGTAGGGGCACGGCATGCCGTGCCCGCGCTGAATGAGGAGGGGCAACCGCGGTGGGTTGCCCCCATGGAGCGTGCTACCGCTTCTTTGTGGTCTTCTTCACTGCGGCCTTCTTTCCGGTTCCGCATCCTCCACACTTGGCCATGATGTCCTTCTCCATGATGACGCTGTTGTCAGTACGGGGGCGTTGACGCGACGATTCTATACCGCCGATTCGTTCACAGCACACAACAATCATCGACGTCGAGAAGGGAAATGGGGTCCGGCCGGTGCATGTGCTAGGCTCGTCGACGGTGGATCTGCAGGACCTCGGCTGGGACGCGTACTTCGAGCAGCACTTTGAGGAACATGGCCGGCGCGGCCTGGTGGCAGCGCGCGTGACCCTCGAGCACCAGCACATCTACACGGTCCAGTCCACCAATGGCGAGTCGCTCGCGACGGTGGCCGGGGGCCTGCGCCATCGCGCCGCCGGGCGCCACGCGTTTCCCGTCGTCGGCGACTGGGTGGCCTTGGCATCAGTCGCACCGGGCCGCCGCGCCGTCATCCAGGCCATCCTGCCCCGCAGGAGCAAGTTCTCGCGCAAGGTGGCCGGGCGCGAAACGACCGAGCAGGTGGTGGCCGCCAACATCGACACGGTGTTCCTGATGATGGGCCTCGACGCCGACTACAACCTGCGGCGCATCGAGCGCTATCTCATCACGGCCAGAGACGGTGGCGCAGCGCCCGTCATCGTCCTGAACAAGGCCGATCTCTGTGACGCCGTCGATCGTCGAGTGCGTGAAGTCCAGTCGGTCGCTCAATCGGCCCCGGTGCACGCCGTCAGTACGAAGGCGGACGGACCCCTCGATGTCCTGGATCCGTACCTGCTGCCCGGACGGACCATCGCGCTGCTCGGATCCTCCGGCGTCGGCAAGTCCACGTTGGTCAACCGCCTGGTCGGGCACCACATGCAGGCGACGCAGGAAGTCCGCGTCCGCGATCAACGCGGCCGCCACACGACGACGCGGCGCGAGCTCATCGTCGTGACGGGAGGCGCGCTGCTCATCGACACGCCGGGTCTGCGCGAGCTGCAGTTGTGGGACGGGGCCGGCGGGATGGACGCGACGTTCGATGATGTCGAGGTGCTCGGGGCGGGTTGCCGGTTCCGCGATTGCCGGCACGACGCCGAGCCCGGGTGCGCGGTGAAGGCCGCAGTCGACGCGGGCCAACTCGACCTGAGCCGGCTCGACAGCTATCGTCAACTGCGGCGGGAGCGGGCCGTGCTGCTCGGCCAGCAGGACGAACGGGCCGCGCAGGAACGCAAGCGCCAGTCGCGGACGATCTCGAAGATCATCCGCGACTTCAAACCCCGGGAATGATTTACTGCGCGGCCGCCAGGTAGATGGCGTTGAACAGGAGCGGGAACGTCGCCTGCGTCTGGGCCCGGTGTTGCGGCCGCAGGCCGAACAGCACGATGTGCCCGGGGGCCAGATCGATCGACACCACCGCCGCCCGCCCGGTCATCAACTCCTCGCCCTTGAGCCAGCCCGAGGCGACCAGATCCGCATTCGGGTACCGCACCACGACCGACGTCTTTTGTGACGCGAACCCTTCGGTCAAGGCGAAGAACGGGCTGTTGATGTAGAAACCGTACGTGCTCGCGTCCATCCCGGCTCCCATCGGATGAGCCGTGTCGACCTGGATGCGCATGATCGTGCCCGGCGCGAACTGCTGATCGCGGCTCAAACCGCGCTTCAGGTTCTTGACCGGCAGCGGGAACTGATCGATCGCGAAGTCGCAGGCGTTGCCGAGCATCACCAGTGTGCCGCCCTGGGCGACGAACGCCTTCAGCGCCTTGATCCCCTCGTCACCGATGCCACCTCGGTACTCGGGCCGCACGCTCATCGCCTCGGTGCCCCTCACGATGCTCGATGGCTGCTGATCCGCGAACAGAATCACATCAAACTTGTCGCGCAACTTGCCCGCTTTGATGTCGGCGTTGTGCAGCGACGTGTACGGGAACTCGTGCTGTTCGATCACCCAGCGCGTCCAGCCCTCATCCATGTTGCCGGACCACGGTTGGTACATCGCGAGACGCGGCGCCTTGAGCGCCAGAGATCGGCCGGTTCCTGCCGTCACCGGCTTGTCATCGGCGCGAATCTTCAGGCCGAGCGACGTGGCAATCGCCTGCATGGCCTTCGGAGCCGCGCCGGTCACCTCGATGCGCGACACCGGGCCCGACGCGTCCTGCGCCTGGACCAGCGAAACGCGCGCGCCGTCTTTGAGCAACCGGTTGATCGCGATGGCCGCATCCGGCCCGGTGTAGTCGAACACGAAATGCTTGCCGGATCCGGCTACTCCGCCGGCGATCGTCGGCGAGTCGCCCACCTTGGTCAGGCGCACGGCCTCACCGATCGGCTTCTTGACGAACGTCACGTCCACGCCGAGCAGCATGCCGAGCGACCACGACGTGACGTCGTAGGGCGGTTCGGGCGGCGAGTTGGGGCCGCCGCGGCGCACCTCCGGGTACGTCTGTTTCTCGAGCATGTCCTTGGCGTACCGCGCGAACACCTGTGTCATCGGGATGACAAACGTGCCGGCGGGGTAGTCCTTGTCGTCAGCCTTGAACGGCGCGTCCGCCTGGTACACGTCGACGCCGCCCATCTGGAGGCGCGACACGAGCCGGTACGCCGCAGCCGGATCGTGCTGCGTCGATGGCGTCACGACGATGGCGGACGGATCGCCCTTCCGGCCGGCGTCCATCGTCGCGCGATTGACCTCGTAGATCTGCCGCAGCAGCGTCTCCCGCTGATCCGCCGCCAATTCGAGCGTGGCCATTGTCGCGATCAACTCGTAGTCGACGATGTCGTGGAGTGTCCAATGGCCGCCGAGCCAGGGCCGCGGATACTCCGTCCGCGGCATGACGTCGGTCGGCGGCGGCATCACGCCGCCCGCCTCGCCCTGTCCGCCTCGTCCACCGCCGCCACGCCCGCCACCTTCGCCAGCGGCCGGGGCCGGGGCCGGGGGTCTTCCCATCTCGGCCCGCCGTTGCTCAGTCGGCGAGGCGACGCGCACCGACGCCACCTCGGTCAGCAGCCCGACCTGGTTGTGCCACCATCCGCTCCACGCCATCGCGCCCTGCCAGAAGTTCGTGTAAGTGGCGTTGTAGATGATGCCGTCCTTGCCGGCGGCTTCGAGCGCCGCGCCCTGCGTCTGGCCGAACAGTCCGTTCCATCGGTAGATGAGTGGATGCACGTTCGGATTGATGGGGTCGGTGGCCGGCATCACGAAGATGCGTGCGCCGCTGGTTCCCTGCTGGTGCTCGTCGAGCCAGACAGCCGGGTACCAGTCCTGCCACAGGAGCTTCGCCGTCAACTGGCTCTCTTTCTGGGTGAACATGTACATGTCGCGGTTGTTGTCGTGGCCGACGTACTGGTGATACAGCCACGGCATCTGCGACGGCTCGAACTCGGTTCCCAGGTTCTTGTTGTACCAGTCGACCACCATGATCTGGCCGTCCGGATTGAGGCTCGGCACGAGCAGCAGAATCACATTGTCGAGCACGTGCTGGATGCGCGGCGAGCGGTCGGTGGCGAGCCGGTACACCAGATCGAGCACCATCTGCGATGAGCCGATCTCGGTCGAGTGGATGTTGCACGTCACCACGACGACCGCCTTGCCCGCCTGGAAGATTTCGTCGCGCTGCGCCTCGGTCGGCGTGCCGTCGCGGAAGTAGAGACGGCGTTCGAGCCCGCGGTAGTACTCGAGCTTCTTCAGGTTCTCGGCGGCGCTGATTTCGAGCGCGATAAACGGATTGCCCTGCGTCGTCTTGCCCAGTTCCCGAAACCGGACGCGGTCTGATGAGGCGGCGACCAGCCGCATGTACTCGACGATCTTGTCCCAGCGGGCCAGTTTCGTGTCGGCACCGACACGGAAACCCAGGAACTTCTCGGGCGTTTGCATCGCTGGAGCCTGCTGGGCAGAGGCCACCAGCCTCGCCGTCGAACTCGATGTCACCAGCAGGGACAGTCCAAGACCAATCGCCACTGCGAGGCGTGAAGCGCGCATGTGTCAGAACCCTCCTCGTGATCGAACAGCCGTTCGCGGTGGACGTCGCGTCCACGAAGGCGCGGCTGTACGGTTGGCTTCGGGCGAAACGCACGCTAAGTCCTTCGATTCGTCAGTCCGGCGGCAAGGGCAATCGCTCGGGACTTAGTGCTGAGCGAGCATTATTCACCCGATCGCCTCAAAAATACGCAACCGCAATTGCGAGCCGGCGCGCTATTGTATTTCTGTGCATCGGGCATGAGCGCATGGTGTGGCCTGATGCTCAGGCTCAGGTCTGTCATCTTCCCGCGAAACGAGCGTAGGATCGGCGCAGTCGTCTGTCGGAGGGGGGAATCTATGACACGTGCTCGGACATCCTGGTGTGTCGCCGCCCTGGTGCTGACGACGACTCTCGTTGGGGTTGCACAAACCTCCGGGATGTCCAATCGGGAGTGGCAGGCCTGGGTGGATGATGTGCGGCCGTTCTTCTTGGCGTCGGAAGCGGCTGCGGCGAAGAACGTGCCAGCCGCCGACCGCTCAGCGTTCCGCGACGAGTTCTGGAAGCGCAGGACCGACGCGACGGCTGAAGCCGGCACTGCCGTTCGTGCAACACTCGAAGCCCGCATCCGCGCAGCTGACAAGCGCTACCGAGTGAACGACAAGGGGGCGTGGAACGACTGCGGGCGGACCTATGTGCTGCTGGGGACACCCGATTGGGTGCGCAGC
Source organism: Acidobacteriota bacterium (assembly GCA_026393755.1). Lineage (NCBI taxonomy): Bacteria > Pseudomonadati > Acidobacteriota > Acidobacteriota bacterium. Next base: position 86,631 of record JAPKZO010000017.1, on the reverse strand, counting down.
ATGGTTCTCGGCGCGCACTTCAACGGCGGCGACGCGGCTGCCAACTTCCGCGATCAGGATGATCAACTGGCCGAGGTCTGGATTTACCGTGCGCACCCTCGGTTGCCGCCGTCGCCCAACGGCGTGTCGTTCGGCTTCACCACGAAGTGCGAGGCCATCGGCAGCCCCCAGTTCCAACGCCTGCTCGATCAGGCGGCAGCAAGCTACCTGGTCGCTGCGGCGCGATGATCTGAGCGAGCGTGGTCACGCTCGCAAGCGATGCCGTCAGCCCGGGTTCTGGGCTATGGTATTCCTGTGCATCCGCCAAGCGCTCCCTGATTCGCCGCGCCGTGGCGTTTGGCGACCGCCCCGCCATCTTCGACACCGACGGCACGTGGAGCTACGCGGACCTGCTCACGCGATCGGCAGCTGTTGCGTCTGTGCTGCTCGACGGCCGTGCCGACCGTCTACCGGCGACTGATTGCGGGATGGCAGGCTGCGCCGGCCGATCTTCGGCAGCACTGGTCGGCGGCCGCCAGGCGCCTTCGCCTGATGGTGTCGGGATCCGCTGCCCTGCCGGTCGGCGTGCTCCAGGCCTGGCGCGACATCACGGGCCACACGCTGCTCGAGCGGTACGGCATGACCGAGATCGGGATGGCGCTGTCGAACCCGCTGGTCGGGGAACGCCGGGCGGGTTTCGTCGGAACGCCGCTGCCCGGCATCGACGTGCGGCTGTTGGACGAACCGGGCCGCGATGTCGCCGAGGGCACTCCTGGCGAGATCCACGTGCGCGGTGCCGGCGTGTTTCGTCAATACTGGAACAGGGAAGATGCCACGGCTGAGGCGTTTCGCGACGGAGGCTGGTTTCGTACCGGAGACGTCGCGGTGGTGCAGGAAGGGATCTACCGAATTCTGGGACGGCTGTCGGTGGACATCATCAAGTCCGGCGGCGAGAAAGTATCAGCCCTCGAGATCGAAGACGCACTGCGCGGGCACCCTGCCATCGCCGATTGTGCTGTCGTGGGGACGCCGGACGCGGCATGGGGCGAGTGCGTGAGTGTGGCCCTGGTGCCCAAGGGCGACGCTCGAGTTGACCTGGACGAGCTTCGAACGTGGGCGCGCGCGACGCTCGGCGGTCCAAAGCTCCCGTGCCGCCTGATCATCGTTGACGATCCCCCGCGCAACGCCATGGGGAAGATCTCGAAGCGCGACGTGATCCAATTGTTTGAACAGACCTGATCCGGGTTCGGCTGGAGTGAAGTGCCCGGCTTGCGGTACACTTGTCTGTTCCCCGGACCACTCCGGGGGGTGGGCGCGCCGGGATCTTCTCGAGACTGCTGCATGGGCATTCTGACATCGTTGTTCGTCGCACTGGTCCTCACCACTGCGCCGCAAGATCCGCAGGCGCTCGAGCAGGAGGCCAAGCAGATCGAGGCGATGCTGATTGCGCCGTGCTGCTGGAGTCAGCAGGTTTCGCTCCATCAGTCGCCTGCGGCCGACGACATCAAAGCCAACATCCGGCGATTGCTGGCGCAGAACAAGACGCGCCAGCAGATTCTCGACGCGTACGTCTCGGAGTATGGCGATCGGATTCTGGCCGAGCCGCCAGCGCGCGGTTTCAGTGCGGCGTTGTACGTGCTCCCCTGGGTGTTTCTGGCGGGCAGCGTCGGCCTCGTCGTGGCAGTGGTGCGCCGCCTGCGTGCCGGTGCCTCGCCTCCGCCTCCGGCGACGCCGTCCACGCCCGCGACCGAGAGTGACGCTGAAACGGATCGCCTCGATGAAGAACTTCGAAACCTGGATTGACACCTGGTGATCTCGCGATGGGACTGATCGACCGACTGCGATCGCAGCCACGATGGAAGCACCCGGATGCGGATGTGCGTCTCGCGGCGGCGCGCGAGATGACGGCCGACGATCGCGACACACTCGCCAAGTTGGCGGTGGCAGACGAAGACGCCCGGGTGAGGAAGACCGCCGTCACCCGGCTTGACCACGTGGAGACGCTCGGCTCTGTGGCGTCAGGGGACGTTGATGCCGGTGTGCGGACAGAAGCCGCCGCCCGGCTCGCCAGCCTCGCCGGCGATGCCACGGACGAAGCGGCGGGACGGGCCGCCCTCGATGCCCTGGGAAGCGGGGCCGATGCGCGGATCTACCTCACACTCGCGAAGGCAGCCTCCTTGGACGCGGTGGGCCGTGCCGCCGTCGACGCCCTTCGCGATTCCAAGGCCCTGAGTGCTGTGGCGCGCCAGTCGCGCCACGAGTTAGTGGCACGAGCCGCGCTCGACCGCCTGGACGATCCCGCCGAACTGGCGCAGGTCGCCCTCCGGAGCGAACATCGCGATGTCGCGCTGGCGGCTCTCGATCGGATGTCCGATTGGGAGGCGATCGACCAGGTAGCGAGCCGTGCCAAACACAAAGCCGTGGTTCACCGGGCCCGCGCGTTGTTGCGCCAGCGCGGTGAATCTGATCCGCCAGTCGACCAGGCCGGACACACGTTGAAGTCCGATCCGGTTGATGAGGCGTCCGAGACACCCGTGGCCACACAACACGATGATCAGCAGCTGCCATCCTCAGACGTTCTGACGCTCTCGCCCGCTTCTGTCGGGGAGGCCGCAGTTGAGAGTCCGTTGTCGGAGGCGCCGGAAGCGGCGGTCGCTCCGGCGTCCGAGCTCATCGCGACAGCCGACTCCCCGGGGGCGCCCGAGCCTGAGGAAATCCCTCAGCCTGTGGAGACGCCCGGGCCTGTGGCGTCGTCAGTGCCTGTGGAGCCGCCAGTGCCTGTGGAGCCGCCAGTGCCTGTGGAGCCGCCAGTGCCTGTGGAGCCGCCAGCGCCTGCGGAGTCGCCGGTTCATGCCGTAGCCGCGGACACGCCCGCGCAGCGGGCCGAGAGAGTTGCCCACCTGGTGCAACTGCTCGAGGGTGCCGAACAAGTTCTTGCGGCCACGGATTTTCCCGACGCCCGGACGCGGTGGAACGCGCTCCGGCGAGACTGGTCATCGATGCTGCCGAACCTGGAACTCGACGACGAGACCGCTGCCAGGGTGAAGCGGCTTGAGACGCAGATTGACGAGCGCGAATTGGCGCTGCGTGAATCCCGTTCGAAACAGCAGCACGAGAACCTGCTTCGGCTGCAACACCTCAGCGAGCAGCTTGAAAAAGTGGCCCAGGGCGAACGGCTGACGCTGCGTGACGCCGAACGCGTGCTGCGGGAGGCTCGCGCCGCGCTCGATGCGCCGGGGCCGCTGCCGTCCCGCCAGGATCAGCAACTGATCGTCGCGCGTCTGAAATCGATTCAGTCACTGGTGTTTCCACGGGTCCAGGATCTGCGCGAAGCGGACGAATGGGAGCGCTGGGCGAACGCCGGCGTGCAGGAATCACTCATCCGCCGGCTCGAGGCCCTGCGCGAGGAGCCTGATCAGGCGAACGTCGCCAGGCAACTGCGCCAGATTCATGACGAGTGGCACAAGGTCCGAACCGTCCCGCGCGAGAAGGGCCGCGACCTCTGGGAGCGCTACAAGACGGTCGAATCCGAGATTCGCGATCGGTGTGAGTCGTTCTTCGAACACGTCGCCACGGAGCGTGACGCGAACCTCAAGGCCAAGATGGCGCTCTGCGAACAGGTCGAGGCGCTGGCCGAGTCCACGGACTGGATCCGCACCGCCGAGACCATCAAGGGGCTGCAGGCGCAATGGAAGACGATTGGACCTGTCACGCCGGGCCATGAAAAGGCCATCTGGGAGCGGTTCCGGGCCGCCTGCGATCACTTCTTCACCCGTCGCAAGCAGGACCTGACGGAACGCAAGACGGTGTGGACCGTCAACCTGCAGAAGAAGGAGCAGATCTGCGCGGCGCTCGAGGCGCTCGCGGCGACCACCGACTGGGATCAGGCGCTCTCCGAGGTCAAGCGGCTGCAGGCGGACTGGCGCACGGTCGGTCCGGTCAAACGCAGCCGCGCCGAGTCGCTGCTCTTGCGGTTTCGAAGCGCGAGCGAGCGGTTCTTCGACAGCTACGCGCACCGCAACGATCAGGAAGTGGCCCGTCAGGCGGCCGTGCGTGAACAGGTGTGCCAGACGCTCGAGGCGCTGCTGCCGACCGGCGACGAACCGGCCACCGTGCCCGAGGACGGGATCCTGAAGCACGTCCTGACCCTCAAGCGTCAGTGGGATTCGGCTCCGACCCTTCCGCGGGCCGAAGGTGAGCCGCTCGCCGCGCGCTTCGCGCAGGCGATGAACCGGCTCGCCGAGTTGCACGCCGACGCGTTCAAGGGCAGCGAAATGGATCCGGAGACCACGCGGCAGCGCCTTGAGCACCTGTGTGAGCTGGTCGAAGGCCTCGCTGGCGAGGATCGATCGTCCGAGCCGCTGTCGCCGGCGGCGATTCTTGCGACACAGTGGCGCGAGGCGCTCGCGGCCAACACGATCGGCGGGCGGGCAGACGACGAGGCGAAGTGGCGCAACGCGGCAGAGGAAATCCGAAAGGCCCAGGCCGCATGGCGGCGGATCGGTCCACTCCCCGACGCCTCGGCCCGCGAGTTGACTGATCGGTTCCAGCGGGCGTGCAACCGGTTCTTCCGCCAGCGCGAGCGGCGCAATCCCACCGCGCCTCCGGCGCGTTGACCTCGCGGGGAGGACCTTTCTGAGACCGCAAACCCGTGACCGTGCGGCGATCCCGGACAGCGTCAAGTGGGATCTGCGGCCAATCTTCGCTTCGTGGGAAGACTGGCAGGAGGCTTACGCGCGCCTCGAGGGTGACGTCGACGCGTTCGCTCAGCGTCGAGGATCGCTCGGAGTGGGGGCCGCGTCGCTGATGGCCGCGTACCGGTCCGTTGATGCCCTCGGCACGCTGGCGTACCGCGTCTCGTCGTTTCCCGCCCTTCGCCACGACGAGGATCAGCGCGACAACCAGGTCAGCGCCCGCCACCAGCAGGTTCAGATCCTCATGTCGAAGTGGCAGCAGGCCACGTCGTGGTTCAGTCCCGAACTGCTGGCCATCCCCATCGAGACCGTGCGGGGGTGGATGGAGACCGACGCCGATCTGGCGCGCTACCGCTTCGCGATCGAGAACGTGTACCGGCAGCAGGAGCACGTGCTCGACGAAGGCGGCGAGCGACTGCTGTCGCTGGCCGGGAGGCTCGAAGGCGCGCCGTCCGACGCATACTCGGCGCTGTCGACCGCGGACGCGAGGTTCCCCGACATCACGCTCGATGACGGCCGCACGGTGACGGTGTCGTACGGCGAGTATCGATCGATTCTCGAGACGTCCCGGGTGCAGGCCGATCGGGCCGCGGCGTTCACGGCCTACCTCGGCACGTTCCATGCGGCGCGCAATACCTACGCCGCGCTGTACAACGGCGTCTGCCAGCGGGACTGGTTCCAGGCGCGGGCGCGCGGCTATCGGTCGACACTGGAGGCGGCGCTCCACGGCAACAACATTCCGCCCGCAGTGGTGAACACCTTGATCACCGTTGCGCGGGAGCACACGCAGGGGTTGCGCCGGTACCACCGCCTGCGCAAGCGCACACTCGGACTCGACCGGTACTTCACCTACGACACCACCGTGCCGCTCGTCGCATTTGCGCGCGCCTACGACTACGACGAAGCACGGGCCTGGGTCGTCGGGGCGGTCGCGCCGCTCGGTGAGGCCTACCAGGACGAAGTGCGGCGCAGCTTCGACGCGCGCTGCATAGATGTCTACGAGAACGAGGGCAAGCGCAGCGGGGCGTACTCGGCGCCGGTCTACGGCGTGCATCCGTACATGCTGTTGAACCACAACGACACCCTCGATGCCGTCTTCACGCTGGCGCACGAGATGGGACACAGCATCCACACCGTGCTCGCGCATCGGCACCAGCCGTTCGTCTACTCGGACTACACGATATTCGTCGCCGAGGTGCCGTCCACGCTGAACGAGGCGCTGCTGCTGGAGTACCTCCTGGCGCGAAGCGCGGACCCGAGCGAGCGCGTCGTGCTGCTGCAGCACGCCATCGACAGCATCGCCGGGACCTTCTTCATGCAGGCGCTGTTCGCGGACTACGAACTCCGCGCGCACGCCCTGGTGGAGCAGGACCATCCGATCACGGCCGATGTCCTCTGCGACATCTACAGCCACTTGATGACCGACTACTTCGGCGACACGTTCGATGACGAGCCGCTGGTCCAGGCGACCTGGGCCCGCGTCCCGCACTTTTTCGGCAGCCCGTACTACGTCTACCAGTACGCCACCTGCTTCGCCTCGGCGGCGCACCTGGTGCAGGGCATCGTCGGCGGCGAGGGCGCTCGCCGCGAGGCGGCCGTCGCGCGCTATCTCGACCTGCTCAAGGCCGGCGGCAGCGGCTACCCGATGGATCAACTGCGCGAGGCGGGCGTCGACCTGAGCCGGCCGGAAACCGTCAGAGCCGTGATCGTCCAGTTCGAGCACCTGGTGGACCGGCTCGAGCGCGAACTCGCGGCGCTCGATCGGATCAACTGATCGGGCCATGATGTGGACGACCTGAGGCGAACCCCGTATCGTCCGGGCCTCCCAACCCGCATGATGATCTCGGCTGCGCTCACACTTGTGTGCTGGTGCGGCCCAGGTCGTGCGCTCGCCCGGCCCCCGGCGGGGGATGCCGGGTGGTCCCGCCTCCGCGTGCCCGGTGGCACGGCGGCGCTGCTGCGGGTCGCAGGCCTGGATCCGCACACTCCTCGTTCGCTGAGCTTGCCGCGGCTCATTCGCGCCGTCTTCTCGACACCTGTCGGTGTCGATCGGGCCATCGACGCGCGCCGGGCTCGAATCGCCGAGTACCTGCAGACTCTGTCCGACTACGAGCGCGCCAGAGCCGCGCTCCCCTCCACCGGGATTTCGCTGACGCAGACGTCAATCTCGAGGAACGCACTGAACGATTTCGCCGACTCCGCCGGAGGGCGGATCGAACGGGACAGAACGCGACTCACGTTTGTCCTGGTATCCGACGACCGCGAGGCTCGACGCCGCAGGTGGCTGAAAGAGGCGGGTCTCGATGTTGAGAATCTCGGTGTCGAGTTGAACGCCGGCCGCGTCGTCGGCGCGCTTCTCGCGGCCGAAGAGGTTCCGTCACCACTCGGTGATGACAGGTGGCGCGCCCTGCTGGACGTGAAGCCGGGTCCGGCTGGAGTCCTGTTTGCAGCCATCTTGACGGATCGCCGGGCATCGCTGCTGTGGTGCGGTCTCCTGTCGGCGGGCGAGAGCGTCCGTAACCTGGTGAATGCGCGCCCGGACATGTTCGACGAGATCTATCGATCGGATCGGGCCGCGGTGCTCGCCTCGGTCGGGCGCAGTGTGAAGATAACGGGCGGGCGCGTCGATGTGCCGGGGGGACCGGCTGCGCTTCCGCTATGGGAATCGCTGGTCGACGAGCGGGTCGCACGGCCGGACAGGTTTCTCCTGAAGCTGCTGGACCGGGACGACGGGCGGATGGCCGCGTTCTACGACGCGATCGCGCACTTCGACGCGCCTCGGCAGGCCTTTGCCCTCGGCGCTGATGCCTCGAGCCGCGGAGACCGACTCGATCGGTTTCGTGCCTTGTACGCGGCAACGCTGAGGACGAACCAGGGCGTCAATCCAACCGATCGTCCGTTCTCGCTCAATCTGTACGACATGGCGCATCTGTTCTTGCTGACCCGCTTTGATGCCAACGGCCACCTGCAGGGGCCAGCCTGGCGGACATTCTGGGACACGGTGCTGGCCAGCGACGAGATCCCCGAGTGGCCGGCACGAGAGGTCAGAGATATCGAACGCGACGGCGTCCTTGATGCCACTGACCTTGTTGAATTGATCAGTGTCGCCAACACGTCCGGCCGGCGGCAGCGTGCCGAGACGTGGTTGTTTGCCCAGCGCGTGTTCGCCAACGCGCAGCCGGCCGACCTGCCCGACATCCTGACGGCGTTGCGCGGATTTCAACGATTCAACGCGCTGGTTCTCACGATCGAACGCATGGGCGTCACCGATCCCGCCGTCTACGCGGACGCCGTGATCCGAGCCAGGAATGTGACCGGCGCCAATGCGCTCGCCCTGTTTCAAGGCTCCGTCGCCATGCTCGATCGCGCCAGGCGCGGCCAGGCGATCAGCGCCGTCACGGCAGGCAAACTGTTGACATCGCTGTCGAACGTGCAACTGGCTCCTGACGGCAGAGCGCTCGGTGCGGTCGCCAGGTGGATTGCGCACGACTGGCTGCCCGTGCTGGGTCCGCCGCCCACCACCATGGCGATAGCGCCGGCGGGCGACGACGCGCCCATCGAGCACCAGGTACTGCGCGCGTTTGCCGGGCAGATCAGCACGCGAGCATCCGGCCCCGCCCCCGTCGTCGAAATCGAAGGGCTTCGGTACAGCGTCGACCCCGCCGCGGCCGAAGAGAGGCGCCTGGTGGCGATCCGCAAGGCCCAGGGAGGTCCGACGCTTGATCAGATCCTGGCCTTCTCGCGCGAAGTGGACGCGCTCGAGGCAGGCGTTGCGACACCGGCGCTCCTGATCGAGAGAATGTCCGCGTTTGCGGCGGCTGCCAGGCTCCTTCCGATCGAGCGCCCAGCCCGGCCCACAGCGGCTGGCGAGCCTCCCAGGGTTCGCGAACAGGTGGCGGACGCGTTACAGCGTCTCGAGAAGATCCAGAAATCCCGGAAGCTTAAGGACGTCCCCGGCGTCGTGCGGCGGCTTCAGCCCGCAGTCGACTACTTCCTCGCCCAGGTGCTGATCGCGTTGGCTTACGCACCGAATCTGGATGAGGCAACAGGCCGGGCGCTTCGGGGAGGCGATCCGTCGCTGCATCACGACTGGATGGCCGCTGAGTCGCTCGAACGAGACAGAATTCTGGGGCCCTGGCGTCTTCCGCTCAGCTCACACGACGGGGCTGGGACGTGGCGCGTGTCAGGAGCGCTGCTTGGGCTGGACCACGGGTTACGCGATCTGGAGTTGCGTCGGGTGAGCACCGAGTCGTTGCCGGAGCCTCCGACGATCACGAACAACGACCGAGCCGCGTTCACCGAGGTGGCCAGTCTGTCCAACCCGCTCGACTACGTGGACAAGGATCGGGATCAGATTGCGTCGGCCTTGCGTCGAGGGCGGGACATTCTCGCCTCGATTGCGGCGGATCCGGGACGACTGGCAGGCGCGATCACGGCTGCCGGCATCAGCGACGCGAGGCGGGAAGTGCTGCCGTGGGCGCTCGCGAACGAGCCGGATCGGCTGCCCGACCTGTTCACCCTTGCCGAACTGCTTCGCCTGGGCCGGCTGGAGATCGCGTCGATCGAGCGGTTCGATGCGTGGGGCACGTCCGGCTACTCGGCGGAGGGTTGCCTGTGCCTGAAGTTCCCTCAGTCTGGCGAGTGGCTGACCGGGTCGGCCCGCTTCGGCAAGGGTGTGGCCGCTTCGCTGATGCCCGACCTGACCCTGGTCGTTGGTGAGTGGCTTGCCGAACACCAGTTGCCTGCCGCGTTGACGCCGTCTATCCTCGCGGTGGCCACTCAGGATTTCGAGGACGATCTGCGTCTGGCCTTCGATGATGACTGGCTCGCGATGTCATGGCAGGCGCGGAAGACCGTGCAGCCGAGAATGGATGACTATGTCGCTTCGCTTACAGTCCGGGGCCCGTTGGTGGCAATCCGGTAGCGTCCGGCGGCACGTTATTCACGGAGTTGCCGTGCTGGCAGGGGTGCCTGTGGCGCTCGGCGCCGGCGTGTCTGGTCACCAGACTCCGGCTGCTCCGCCAGCCGAACCCGTCATCGTGTTTGAGTCTCCCCAGGACAACGGCTATGCGAGTGGCACGAGCCCGCTGCGGATTCGAGTGGAGCCGCGGGCGACCGACGTCAAGTCGGTCAGTCTATTTGCAGACGGCCAACTGGTCTGCACGCTCGTGCGGCCGCCGTTCGAATGCTCGTGGGACGCGGGCACTCAGGTGTCCGAACATACGCTTCGTGCCACCGTGCAACTGGCGAGCGGCCGGCGGATCGCGCGGAGCATCCGCACGAAGGGGGAAGCCTACACCGAAACGGTGGATGTCGACGTCGTGCAGGTGACTGCCACGGTGACCGACGATGAGGGACGCTTTGTGCGCGGACTGAAGCGGGATGCCTTCGCCGTCTACGAGGATAGCGTCCAGCAGACCATCACCAGCTTCCAGGCGGAGAACATCCCGCTGGAGATCATCGTCGGTGTCGACGTGAGCGGCAGCATGGTCGCGGCGATGCCGACGGTGAAATCAGCCGTCAAGAAGTTTCTGTCGGCCCTGAGGCCCGCGGATCGGGTGACGGTGCTTGGCTTCAACGACAATGTGTTCACGCTGGCCAGACCGACCGTCGACCTGGCGACACGTATGAAGGCCATCGACCGCCTGGCGCCGTGGGGCGGAACCGCGCTGTACGACGTGGTGGTGCAGGCAATCGACCAGCTCGGCAAACAGACCGGGCGCCGCGCGCTGGTCGTCTTTACCGACGGCGAGGATCTCAACAGCCACACACCGCTGGAGGTCGCCGAACGGCGGCTCGAGGCGAGCGACGTGACGCTCTACCCGATCGGTCAGGGCCGAGCGCCGAAGATGCAGGAACTGCGAACGGTGCTCGAGCAACTCGCGAGGAAGAGCGGCGGCCGGGCGTTCTTCAAGAATCTCGATCAGCTCGACGACGTGTTCTCGGCGATTGTGGATGAACTGTCAAATCAGTACCTCCTGGGCTTCGTCCCGAAGATCGGCGCCCGCGATGGCCGGTGGCGCGCGCTGAGGGTGGAGGTGCCGAAGCGCGACGTCAAGATTCGCACCCGGCAGGGTTATCGAATGGTGGCCAAGTGAGCAATCAGGCGCACGTACCGCGGCGGTCCACGACCAGGCGAATCGCACTTTCTGTAGCAGTCGCGCTCGTCCTGGCCGGTGCCCAGGCACAGGGGACCGGCGGGCAGAAGCCGATCGACCCCCAGGCGCCGGTCTTCAGGTCGGGCGTGGAACTGGTGACGGTCGATGTGACCGTCGTCGACCGCGACGGCAATCCGGTCAAGGGCCTGAGGCCAGGTCAGTTCGAGGTGACGCTCGACGGCAAGGCTCGCCGCGTCGTGTCGGCTGAACTGCTCGAGTTCGTGACGTCTGCCAAGCCGTCCGGACCTGGGCCGACGTTGCCAGCCCGGCCGTTGTTCAGCTCGAACGAGAATCCCCCGGAGCCGGCAGTGCCGGGACGGTTGATCTTCATTGCGGTCGACCAGGGCAGCTTTCGCACCTTCGCTGCACATGGCGCGATGGAGGCGGCCCGGAAGTTCATCGATCGACTACGGCCGTCAGATCGGGTTGGTCTCATCGCGTTCCCGCCGCCAGGTCCACTGGTCGAGGCGTCCGAGAACCACTCCGCCACGCGCGCCGCGACAGAGAAGATCATGGGGATGGCCGACCCGTTGAGATCGATGAGCGGATCGGTCCAGGTCAGTCTGTCCGAAGCGATTGACATCCGCGGGAGCGACGACTTCGCGCTCAGAAACGTGATGGCGAGGGAGTGCGCCCTGCTGACCGGATCAGCACTCGCGCAGTGCAAGCAGCAAATCATGACGGAGGCGGCCGGCATCGGCATGGCGGCGGAGCTGCAGTCGAGCAGGAGCATCGGAGGTTTGCAGGGAGTGATCCGAGCGCTCGCTCAGATCCGCGAGCGGAAAATTCTCGTCCTGGTCAGCGGTGGCCTCCCGGTCTCGGATCGGATCGGCGGTGACATCCAGAACGCTGGTGCGATCTCCACGCTTGGGCGCGAGGCAGCAGCGGCCAACCTCAGCCTCTACGTGCTGCATATGGACTCGACATTTCTCGACGCGTTCTCTGCGTCGAATGGGCGTGCGGCCGGGGTTGACGGGAGTCTGTGGCGTGAGATGGGCATGATGAGCATCGGCCTCGAGATCGTCGCCGGGTCCGGCGGCGGATCGCTGCACCGAGTGGTGGGGGGCGCGGACGTCGCGTTTGACCGGGTGCTGCGAGAAACTGCGGCCGCGTATGTGCTGGGCGTGGAGCCGGCCGAAAGCGATCGCGACGGGAAGTCCCATCGCATCAAAGTCAAGGTCAATGCGCCTGGCGTCGAGGTGCACAGCCGAACCGAAGTGCTGCTGCCGCGGGTGGCCGCCAGCGCCGCCACGCCCGACGACGCGCTCGGCGAGATCCTGCGTGCGCGGCGGCTGGCGACGGGGCTGCCTGTCCGCGTGACCACGCACACGATGGCGCAGGAATCCGGTGCTGGCCTTCGGGTGTTCATCAGTGCCGAGATTGGCGAAGGGCTCAGCGGGCCTGTCGATATGCACGTCGCGTACGTCGTCACGGATGCGACCGGGCGAAGTTCGAGCGTGATTGCGCAGAAGTCCCCGCTCACACCGCGGGCGACGAGCAGAATCGGATCGGCGTCGTTCTTCGCTGATGCCGTGTTCAAGCCGGGCTACTACGTGCTTCGCCTTGCGGCGGTCGATCCGGCGGGGCGGGCGGGGAGCGTTGATCATCCCTTCACGGTCGGTCTGACCGAGGGCGACGGCGTGCGCATCGGGGACCTGCTGCTGTTGGATCCGCTGCGGACCAAGGAAGAGGGCGTCGCGGTGGTGACCGACGGCCAGCTCTGGGGACAGAGTGTGGAAGCGTACGTCGAGTTTGTCCCCAAATCCGGCCAACTGGCACCGAGCAGTGTCACATTTGGCATTGCCGATCGGCCCGGTGCCCAGCCCCTCGTGTCGTTCGTGGTTCCCGCTTCGAAGAAGGACCCGTCATCGCCATGGAGCGCCGGCGGCCACCTCGATCTGAGCATCCTGCCGCCGGGAGACTACACCGCGGTCGCGACGATCACCGACGGGACGCGCCGGCTTGGCAGTATCGAACATCCGCTTCGGATAGAGCCTCGCGCCCCCGTGCCGGCGGTCTCTGGAGGTGCCGGCGCTCTGGCGCCCAGAGTGCGCTTCTCGGCCGGCGAATCCGGAAGCCTGGTTCGGGCGTTCGCACGCGCGGACGTTCTGCGGGGGGAGGCGCTCGGCTTCTTCCTGTCACGTCTGCGCGCTGCCGATGCGTCCGCGGCCGGGTCTGCCGCCGTCGAGGCGGCGTCGGCCGCGCTTCGGGAAGGGAAGTTCGATGAGGCGCTATCGGCCCTGGCCGGCGCCGACCAGTCCAGGCTATCCGCGTCGTTTCTGAGGGGACTCGCCCTGTTTGGCAACGGCGAGCTCGAGCCGGCGGCCGCCCAGTTCCGCGCGTCGATGCGGCTCTCGCCCGACTTCCTGCCAGCCGCGTTCTACCTGGGAGCCTGCTACGCGGCAGGCGGGCACGATCGCGAAGCGGTCGGCGCGTGGCAGACAGCGCTCATCACCGAGGCGGACGCGCGCATCGTCTACGACGTGCTGGCCGACGCGCTGTTGCGGTTGCGCGAGGGCGAGCAGGCGACGAGCATCCTGACGGAGGCTCGCGAGAAGTGGGCCGACGACGACTCGCTCGTGCCGAGGCTCGCGGTTTCGCAGGTCTTGCTCGACCGCGGACGGGAGGCGCTCGCGCTGATCGAACCCTACATCGAGCGCCACGGGACGGACGTCGACGCGATCTTCCTCGCCATTCGTTTGATGTACGACGTCCACTCCGCCGGAGGCCAGATCAAGACGCCCGCCGAAGACGCGGCCGCCGCGCGGAAGTACGCCACGCTGTACGCGGCAGCTGGCGGCGCGAACGCCCCGCTCGTCAATCGATGGGTACAGTTCATCGCGAGAACCCGGTGAGCGACGCCGGACGGTTTGGCAATCCGAAAGGCGCCCGGCTACAATTGATTGCTTGGGCGAGGCCGCCGATGCCGGCGCGTTCATCGCGCCCGCCCTCGGCGGCGGTGACGGGATGTGGGCGCAATTGATTGCGCCCCTACCCGAGGATGCATGATGGAGCCCGAGTGGTGTGGGCGGTGAAGGAGAAGGATTCATGAGTGTGGCCGTTGAAAAGACTCATCCATTCGCCGCGGCAGTGAAGGCGGGCAGGCCGGCCTTCAAGGTGGCCGATCTCAATCTGGCCGAATGGGGCCGGAAGGAAATCCGGCTGGCTGAGCAGGAGATGCCCGGCCTGATGAAGGTCCGTGAGCGCTACCAGGGGCGGAAGCCGCTGGCCGGTTCGCGCATCACCGGCAGCTTGCACATGACGATTCAGACGGCGGTGCTGATCGAGACGCTCGCCGAGCTCGGCGCGGACGTGCGTTGGGCGTCGTGCAACATCTTTTCGACGCAGGACCACGCGGCGGCGGCGGTGGCCGTTGGACGGCCGGAGACGGGCGGCACGGCGGCCGACCCGAAGGGCATCCCGGTGTTTGCGTGGAAGGGTGAATCGCTCGACCAGTACTGGTGGTGCACGCGAGAGGCGCTGCTCTGGCCTGATGGCAGCGGCCCGACGCAGATTGTAGACGATGGCGGCGATGCGACACTGCTGGTGCACAAGGCGGCCGAGTTCGAGAAGGCCGGCGCGGTTCCCGCGTTCAAGCCGCACGAGGATCCCGAGGAGTGGGGCGTCATCCTGAAGCTCATCCGCGAGGAACTGAGTCAGGCCAAGGGGCGATGGACGGCGGTTGCGGCCGGTATCCGCGGCGTGAGTGAGGAGACCACCACCGGGGTGCACCGGCTGTACCAGATGGTGGAGGCCGGCACGCTGTTGTTCCCGGCGATCAACGTGAACGACTCGGTGACCAAGAGCAAGTTCGACAACATCTACGGGTGCCGGCATTCGCTGCCCGATGGCCTGATGCGCGCAAGCGACGTCATGCTCGGCGGCAAGCTGGCCGTGGTTTGCGGCTATGGGGAAGTGGGCAAGGGCTGCGCCCAGGCCCTGCGCGGCCAGGGCGCGCGCGTGATCGTGACCGAGATCGATCCGATCTGCGCGCTGCAGGCGGCGATGGAGGGCTACCAGATCGCCACCGTCGAGGATGTCGTCGGCAAGGCCGACATCTTCATTACGGCGACTGGCAACTACAACGTCCTGACCGCCGAGCACATGTCGCAGATGAAGGACAAGGCGATTGTCGGCAACATCGGCCACTTCGACAATGAAATCGACATGGCGGGGCTGAAGAAGATCCCCGGCATCGCGTGCATCAACATCAAGCCGCAGTACGACGAGTGGCGCTTCCCGGATGGGCACAGCGTAATGGTGCTGGCCGAGGGGCGGCTGCTGAACCTCGGCTGCGCCACCGGCCATCCGAGCTTCGTCATGTCGGCGTCGTTCTCGAACCAGGTGCTCGCGCAGCTCGAGCTGCACCTGCACAACGAGCAGTATGAGAAGAAGGTCTACATGCTGCCGAAGCACCTGGACGAAGAGGTCGCGCGGTTGCACCTGCCGCATCTGGGTGTCCACCTCACGGAACTGACCAGGGAGCAGTCGGAGTACCTTGGCGTGCCGGTCGATGGGCCGTACAAGCCGGCGCACTATCGGTACTGACACGCTGCGAGATGCGGCACAGGATCGCCCCGTGCGAACCTGAACGTGAGAAGCACACCTCGTGAGTACCCAGGCGTCCGCGTTCACCGCGCTCAAGCATCGCAATTTCCGGTTGCTGTGGATCGGGCAGGTCATTTCCCTGTCCGGTTCGATGATGCAGACGGCGGCCATTCTCTGGCACGTCTCGCTGCTGGCGCCGGCCGGTCACAAGGGGCTGGCGCTCGGCATGGTCGGGCTGGTCCGGTTCCTGCCGATCGTGCTGTTCTCGATGGTGAGCGGCGTCGTGGCCGACGTCTACGATCGGCGCCGCGTCATGCTGATCACCCAGAGCGTGATGGCGGTGCTCGCGTTCGTCCTCGGCCTCCTGGCCTGGACCGGGCTCCAGAGCCTCTGGCCGATCTACCTGCTGGCCGGCCTGACGGCGATTGCGGGGTCGTTCGACAGCCCGTCGCGACAGGCGCTGGTGCCGAACCTCGTGCCTCGCGGCGATCTGCCGAACGCGATCAGCCTGAATACGATCATGTTCCAGATTGCGGCGGTCGCCGGCGGCCCCGCGTTTGCCGGCGCCATGCTCCTCGGGGACATCGCGTGGGCGTACTGGCTGAACGCGATCTCGTTTCTCTTTGTCATGGCCGCGCTGCTGATGATGCGCGAGGTCCAGGGCCGCGGCACGCGCGACAGATTGGAGCGGCCGGAGTTGACCGTGCGGGCGGCGATGGACGGTCTCCGATTCGTCTTCGCGCAACCGCTCATTCGGTCGTCGATGCTGCTGGACTTCTTCGCCACCTTTTTCGCATCGGCCAACTCCCTGCTGCCGATCTTCGCGCAGGACATCCTGGTCGTCGGGGCACACGGCTACGGCTGGCTCTATGCCGCCCAGTCGGTGGGGGCGCTCGTCGCGAGTGCGGCCATGGTCCCGCTGGTCGACCGGATCGATCGGCGCGGCAGCGTGATGTTGTGGTCGGTGGCGGCCTTCGGGATGGCGACCGTCGCCTTCGGGCTGACGCGGTCCTTCTGGGTGATGTTCGCCTGCCTCGCCCTGTCCGGCGTCGCCGACACGGTGAGCATGGTGTTCCGGAATGTGATCCGACAGATGGAGACGCCCGACTACATGCGCGGCCGGATGGTCGGGGTCAACATGGTGTTCTTCATGGGCGGCCCGCAGCTCGGCGAGGTCGAGGCCGGCGTCGTCGCCAACCTGTTCAGTGCACCCTTCTCAGTGGTCACCGGTGGCATCGGGTGCGTGGTGGCGACGGCGTGGATAGCGGCGCGGACACCATCGCTGCGCCGCTACCGGCGCGGGCCCGCGCGAACGGCGTGATTCGCGGCAGGCCCCGCCATTCGCCGGCTCGGCCTGGGGTAGAATCACCCGCATCGACAACGGAGGCGTGAATGGCAAGGTCACATGCGCGGCGCGTACTGCAGATCGGCGTCCTGGGATTCGTCGTCGGTGGGGCATCGCTCGTCCTGTCGGGCCAGGCGCCGGATTACGTCCGGGCCAACTACACCAAGCGCGAGGTCCAGATCCCGATGCGAGACGGCGCGAAGCTGTTCACCTCGATCTACGCGCCGAAGGACCAGCAACATTCGTATCCAATCATGCTCAGCCGGACGCCCTACAGCGTGGCGCCATACGGTCCTGACGCGTACAAAACCGCCATCGGGCCGTCGGACCTCTTCGCGCGCGACGGGTACATCTTCGTGTACCAGGATGTGCGGGGACGCATGATGTCGGAAGGGGAGTTTGTCGACATGCGGCCCCAGCTCGACGTGAAGAGCGGGCCGAAGGACGTCGACGAGAGCTCCGATACGTATGACACGATTGACTGGCTGCTGAAGAACGTGGCGGGGCATAACGGCCGCGTGGGGATGTACGGGATCTCGTACCCGGGATTCTACACGGCCGCCGGGATGATTGATGCGCATCCGGCCCTCAAGGCCGCCTCGCCCCAGGCGCCGATTACCGACTGGTTCATCGGCGACGATTTTCATCACAACGGCGCGTTCTACCTGCCCCACGCGTTCGGCTTCTTCTCAGGGTTCGGCTGGCCCCGGCCGGCGCCGACCACCGCGTCTGGGCCGCGTTTCGATTTCGGCACCCAGGATGGCTACGACTTCTACAAGAAGCTGGGGCCGATGCCCAACGCCAACGCGAAGTACTTCAAGGGCGAGATCGCGTTCTGGAACGACCTGATGGCGCACGAGACGTACGACGCGTTCTGGCGGGCCCGCAACCTGAGGCCGCACCTCAAGAACATCAAACCGGCCGTGATGACCGTGGGCGGCTGGTTCGACGCCGAGGACCTGTTCGGGGCGCTCGAGACCTACAAGAACGTGGAGCGCCAGAGTCCTGGCGCGTCCAACATGCTGGTGATGGGGCCCTGGGTGCATGGTGGCTGGTCGCGCGGCGACGGGGACGCGCTCGGCGCGGTCAAGTTCGGCGCGAAGACCGGGGTGTTCTTCCGCGAGCAGATCGAGTTGCCGTTCTTCGCACACTACCTCAAGGACACACCCGATCCGAAGTTGCCCGAAGCCTACGTGTTCGAGACCGGCAGCAACCAGTGGCGCCGCCTCGAGGCATGGCCGCCGAAACAGGCCGTCACCCGAACCCTGTACCTGGCGGCGGGCGGGCGGCTGACGTGGACCGCGCCGGCCGGTGAGGCGGCCGCGTACGACGAGTACGTGAGCGATCCGGCCAGTCCGGTGCCGTACATCAACAACATCGCCATCGGTATGACACGGGAGCACATGATCGACGATCAGCGGTTCGCCGCCCGGCGGCCCGACGTGCTCACCTATATGACCGATGCGCTCGACGGGGACGTGACCGTCGCCGGCCCGATTTCGCCCAGTCTCCAGGTGTCGACCAGCGGCACGGATTCCGACTGGATCGTCAAACTGATTGATGTGTATCCGGATAATTACCGGGAGCCGGGTTCGCCTTCCGACGCCGCCGCGCTTCAGTCGCCGTCCGTGATGGGCGGGTATGAGCAACTGGTGCGAGGCGAGGCCATGCGCGGGAAGTTCCGCAACAGCTTCGAGAAGCCGGAGCCGTTCGTGCCAGGCCAGGTGACCAGGGTCGAGTACGTGATGCCGGACGTGTTCCACACGTTCCAGCGCGGTCATCGCATCATGGTCCAGATTCAGAGCAGCTGGTTCCCGCTGGTGAATTTGAACCCGCAGAAGTTCTGCAATATCAACGCCGCCACCAACGCCGACTTCCAGAAGGCGACCGAGCGGGTTTACCGCTCGCTGGCCGCCGCCTCGGCCATCAGGTTGAGCGTGGTGGACGCGCGCTGAAGGGCTGGGAGGGTTCCTGGACGCGGAGACTGTTCGCGCACACTTAGCCACAAACGCCCCCTGGATTACCGTTTGACAGGATTGCCAGCGAGTCTATACTCTCAGCCGTCTGGGACTCAGCGGATGCGCCGCGTGCACCGTGTGCTTTGACTCACTGGGGCCCCCGCCGCGTGTCCTTCCGCTCATCGCCGTTGTCATGTCTTCCATCCTGAGGGGGAGTGCGTAGCCATGCAAAACAAGCGTTTACGACGTCGGCCGTGGTGGGTTGCGGCCCTGGTTGCCGGGGCCGTCGCCCTTGCAGCGCCAGCCATGGCCCAGACCGTTACGGGCACGGTGCAGGGGACGGTGACCGATGCGAGCGGGGCGGTGCTCCCCGGCGTCGCCGTCACGATCCGAAATGCCGACACCGGCGGCGTGCGCGAGGCCGTCACCAACGCGGTGGGCTTCTATTCGGCCACGTTTCTGGCAAGCGGCCGCTACACGATTACGTCAAAGCTCGATGGCTTCCAGACCGTCGTGCGGGAGGCCATCCCGATCTCGGTCAACGACACGCGCGTGGTGGACTTCCAGATGAAGCCGGCCAACGTGGCCGAGACGGTGATCGTGACCGCCGCCGCGCCGACGATCAACTCGACGAACGCGGAGGTGAAGTCCGTGCTCACCTCCGAGCAGATCATCGACAAGCCGTCGATGAGCCCGGGCAGCTTCCTCAACCTTGCCGAAGTGTTCGCGGGTTACCAGGAAAACCCGACATCGGGCCAGAACAACCCGACGGCTTCTTCGGGTTCGTCGATCAACTTCAACGGCACCGGATCGCGCGGCGCGACCTTCCAGATTAATGGCGTCAACAACGACGACTCGTCCGAAAACCAGAACCGCCAGGGGGCGGCGCTGTCGACGATCAAGGAATTCCAGGTCATCAGCAACACGTTTAGCGCCGAGTTCGGCCGCGGCTACGGCGCCGTCGTCCTCGTGCAGACCAAGTCGGGCACCAACTCCTGGCATGGAGACCTCTATGAGTATTTCCAGGACAGCCAGAAGCTGAGGGCCCTTGCGAAGTGGGCGACCGTCAAGCCCAAGAACCAGCGCCACGAGTACGGCGGGACGCTCGGCTTCCCGGTTCTGGAGAACAAGCTATTCGCCTTCGTCAGTGTCGATCGCACGAAGTACGACGGCACGCTCAACTACGCGCGCGACTTGTTTCTGCCCTCGGAGCTGGCGACCCCTCGTCTGACGAAAGGGAACGACACGCCGGAGAATCGCGCCTGGATTGCGGGGATCCTCGCGCGCTTTCCGAAGGACGCGGTCGCCAATGATCCCCGCAGCAACCGCACCTACGCGACGACCATCCCGTTCAAGTATCCGGACCAGGACTACTCGGCCAGGCTCGATTGGCAGCTGGGCCAGGACACCCTGATCGCGAGGTACCAGTACACGCATCAGCTTCGTGAGACCGAGGACATCATCCAGGGCGAGCAGGCCAGGCAGAACAACGGGCAGCAGAACCTCGGCGTGACGTGGACGAAGATTCTCAGCAATGCCATGGTCGGAGAGTTCCGCTACGGTCTCGGCTGGCGCAATACGCAGGTGGATATCGCCGCGGGCAACGACACGCCGATCGTCCGCTTCACGTCATCTCCTGTGTCAGGCACGATCCTCGGCAATAGCGGAGCATTTCCCATCCACCGCAAGCAGATCGACCACCAGTTCGTCTACAACCTGTCGTGGGGAATCACGTCGGGCCTCACGCTGAAGGCTGGATTCGATGTCAGGCGCCAGCAACTGGATGACCTGGCCGACAACTTCTCCCGGGGCTACTGGACGTTCAACCGCTCGTGCGGAGGCGTGACCTACAACACACCGTACGAGGCGATGCTCGATGGATGCGTCCAGAGATACGAGAAGGCCTGGGGCCCGTTCTACCTCGAGAACCGGCTCAACGAATCGAACTTCTACGTCGAGGATCAGTGGCGTCCGTGGTCCAGCCTGACGCTGAGCCTCGGGCTGCGGTACGAGTACGTGGGGGCACCCAAGGAGATCAAGAACCGCATCGACTACGGGTTCAAGGCCGACAAGAACAACATCGAGCCCCGCGTGGCGCTGGCGTGGTCGCTTCCGGCCCGGACCGGTCTCCTTGGCCTGGTGACCGGAACCAGGTCGGGGACGGCTTCGCTGCGGGGCGGATACGGCCGGATCGATGGCCGCATCTTCCAGTCGTCGTTTTCGCAGAACGGTGCGAGCGTGCGGACCAATCCGCCCAATGCGATCGACCTGGTGTTTACGACGACGCCGGGCATCCTCAGCATCTCGGATCCGTCGATGGGTTACCAGTTTGTGCCGGGCCCGCAGACGGTTCGATACTCGGTGTACCTGCCGGCCAGCGACCTGCAGATGCCGTACACGAAACAATGGAGCGCGAGCTACGAGCGACAATTGCCGTGGAAGTCGGCTATCAGGCTTAGCTACAACGGCAATCACGTCATCGGGACGCTCCGCTACATGCCCACGAACCTGCCGCAGTCACCGCTGAACGGACGCGTGCTGGTGGTGGATCATCCGAACAACGCGCCGGCAACCGGGTACCCCGATCTGCGAGGCACGTACATCACGGCTATTGCCGCCGATGTAACGTGTGCCGGCACGGGGTATTTTGGTATCACGTTCACGACAGCCTGCCCGGTGGCCGTGCCGATCGCCAACAACGAGATCAGCCTCCGCGTGCCCCGTACGAACGAGCGGCGGCCGGATCCGCGCTACGGCACCAACACTCTAATCGCCAACGACGCCGAGTCGTGGTACAACGGCCTGCAGGTGGAGTGGGCCAAGCAGTTCAGTCAGGGGCTGTCCTTCACGGCAAACTACACGTACAGCGTGGCGAAGGACACCAACTCGGAACTCACCTACGTGGGCGCTGGCGACTCCAATTCGCTCGGGCCCAACAGCAAGTACGCCAAGGGGTACTCGCGCTTCCACACGCCACACCGGTTCACATTCAACGGCAGCTACCTCGTGCCGTTCTTCAAGAATCGCAGCGACCTGCTTGGACTGGTGCTGGGCGGCTGGCAGCTGTCGGCAACAGTGAAGCTCGCCTCCGGCACGCCATTCACGGTCACGCAGACCGGCGTCGATCTGAACTTTGACGGGTTCGCCGAGGGCCGCCCCGTCCTTCTGGATCCCTCAGTCCTCGGGCGGGTGGTGGACAATCCCGACACGTCGACGACGCAGTTGCCGGCGAGTGCGTTCCGTGCGGCGACGATCTACGACACGATTGACATGCTGGTGGGCCGCAACACGTTTTTCACCGACCACACGGCCAACGTGGACGCTGGCCTCTACAAGTCGTTCCGCCTGGGCGGCGGCAAGAACCTGACCGTCCGAGGGCAGCTCTTCAATGTGTTCAACAGGGTGCAGTACGGCTTCCCAGCCAGCAGCATCAGCAGTACGACTTTCGGGACGCTCACATCGACCGCCAACAGCTACATTCCGCGGACGGCACAGATCAACGTGGGGCTGCAGTTCTAAGAGAGTCCTACGAGAGACGGCGCGCCTGACACCTGCCTTGGGCAGGGTCAGGCGCGGCCTGTACGGCTGAAGAGGCACGCAGAATGGCGATAACAACACGCTTCCCATGCTGGATTGCGACTGGTGTGGTCGTGGGCATGATGGCCGGAGGTGCCGCGCCCGTCGCGCAGCAAGTGCCAGTAAAGGTGGAGCCGCAGGCACCGCCACCCGTGGCGGCTGCGATTCCCTCCCCGGATCGCGAGTTCCGTGCGGCCTGGGTCGCCACGGTCGCCAATATCGACTGGCCGTCGAAACCTGGGCTCTCGACTGAGGCGCAGAAGGCCGAAGCCGTCGCCATCCTCGACCGGCTCGTCGAACTCAACATGAACGCGGTCGTGTTCCAGGTGCGCCCGCAGGCGGACGCCCTCTACAAGTCCACTCTCGAACCGTGGTCGGCCTACCTGACCGGCAAACAGGGCCAGGCCCCGAACCCGTACTACGATCCGCTCGAGTTCTGGGTCGCCGAGTCGCACAAGCGGGGCATCGAATTCAACACGTGGTACAACCCCTATCGCGCCAATCACCCGTCCCATCCGGGAGGCGTCGAGGGCCTGGCGCCGAACTCGCTGGTCAGAGCCCACCCCGAGATGGTGGTAAAGCTCGGCGACAAGGGCTACTACTGGATGGACCCGGCGCTCAAGAGCGTGCAGGATCATTCCATCGCGGTGGTCATGGACGTCGTCCGCCGCTACGACATCGACGGCGTGCACTTCGACGACTACTTCTATCCCTACTGGGATTACAACGACGGCAAGGACTTTCCCGACGATAAGAGCTTCGCGGCGTACCGGGCTACGGGCGGGACCCTTGCGCGGAACGACTGGCGGCGCGAGGCCGTCAATCGCTTCATCCAGAGGCTCTACTTCGAGATCAAGGCGACGAAACCGCATTGCAAGTTCGGCATCAGCCCGTTCGGGATCTGGCGACCGGGGATCCCAGTCTCGATCCAGGGGTACGACCAGTTCGACAAGCTCTACGCCGACGCGCGCCTGTGGCTCGCGGAAGGGTGGGTGGACTACTTCACGCCGCAACTCTACTGGCAGATCGGTCGTGTGTCCCAGAGCTATCCGGTGCTGCTCGGCTGGTGGAAAGAGCAGAACACGCGCGCCAGGCATCTGTGGCCGGGCCTGACGATTGGCCAGGGACGCAGCCAAGAGGGCGCGCGGGAGATCATCAACCAGATCATGATTACGCGCGGCATGGTGCCTGATGCGCCGGGCAACGTGTTCTTCAGCATGAAAGCGCTGCAGGGCACGGACACCGCGCTGCCCGGAGGGCTGCTGAAGGGCGTGCTCGAAGGCACGGGCCAGTACTTCACCGGACCCTACGCCAGGCAGGCGCTGGTTCCGGCGAGTCCGTGGCTCGACGCCACACCGCCCGCCTCGCCCGAGGTGCGCGCGAAGACGGGCGCGAGCGGCCTCGACGTCTCGTGGACGCCGCGGGGGGAGGAAGCTGCGTTCCTGTGGGTCGTGTATCAGCAGCGCGATGGCGTGTGGACCCACCAGATCGTGCCCGGTGTCCGAACGAGCGTGACGCTCGAGGCGGGGGCGACGCCGATCACGGCTGTCGCGGTGAGCGCCGTGGATCGCACCGGGAACGAAAGCTCCCGGACGGTGCTCATGGTTAAGGCCCCGCCGCCAGGAGTGACGGATCAGAAATCATGAAGGCGCCAGTGCGAGTCGAAACCAGTCGACTCGCGTTCTCGCCGCCGACCGCGAGCGACGCCGGCGACGTATTCAATCGGTACGCCGGCGATGTCGAGGTGACACGCTACCTCGGGTGGCCCACTCATCGCTCCGTCACTGACACGGAGGCGTTCATCGCGTTCAGTGCGGACCAGTGGGAGCGCGACGGGGCTGGGCCGTACCTCATTCGGGCGCTGGATGATGGCCGGCTGATTGGAAGTACGGGCCTCGCATTGGAAGCCGGCGGTGCGGCGATGACCGGATATGTCCTGGCGAAGGACGCGTGGGGGAAGGGCTACGCGACCGAGGCGCTGAGAGCGATGGTGGAGGTGGCCAGCGGCATCAGTGTCGTGCGGATCTACGCTCTCTGTCATCCACAACATCGAGCATCCTGGCACGTGCTCGAGAAGTGCGGCTTCCAGCGCGACGCCGGCCGGACAGCGCACATGGAGTTCCCGAATCTCGCCCGGGGCGTCCCTCAAGACGTGCTCTCTTATGCCCGGAGGCTTCGGCCGGAAATCGGCGGTTAGCCCGCCGACCGCGCGTCACTACTTCGGCTCGACAGTCATGTGGAGGACGATCTCGATCCGGGTTCCGTCGAGCCGGACCGATCCGTACTTCTTCTCGAAATCCCGGAACACGAGTCCCGAGTTCGTCGAGCGCGTGGGCTTCAGATACGAATCGAGCCGCGCCTTGATACTGCGGAGTGCCGCGGCTGCGGCCGCCGGCGTAGGGTAGCTGGCGACGATCTTCGTGACCGAACCGAGTCCGGCAATCCTGTAGTCGCCTGCTGCCGCCGCCAGCGTGCCGCCTAACTGGAGCACGTCGCCGTCGCCGAGCGTATAGATCGCCTGCAGTCCGAACGCCCCCCGCATGATGCGCTCCGAACCCGCCACCAGGTTCCGCTTGTCGAGCAGGTTCAACACCGCGACGGCGCCGTCTGCAGGCATCTTCGCCGCCAGCGCGCCGCCGAACTTCAGCAGCGCCGGTTGCGTCGCGGCGTTGCCCGAAGTGTTCCCGACAATCACGAAGTAGCGATCGCGCTGGAACATCAACTGGTAACGATTGATCGTGTGACGCTCGCGGAACGTCGGCTCGCGCTTCTCGGCGCCGCACTTCGACAGGTAGATGCCGCGGGCGGCGGTCGCGTCGCTCATGCGATAGACCTCGGCGACGATCTCGGGTCCGCCAGGAGCGGCACGATAGGCCTGGACGAGCAACTGGTCGAACCCAATCTCGAGAAACACTTCGGCGCCGCCGTCGATGCGCCCGTAGAGATCGGCCTTCGTGAAGACTCGGGATCCACCCGACCTGCTCCAACCCTCGAAGAACCGATCGGCAGGCAGCAGGCCGGCGTCAAGCGGCACCGCCTGGGCCGCCATCGCCGCATCAGCTGCGAGCGCCTGAACCGCCATCGTAGACAGCGCGAGAGTCAGGATCGTCCCAACCACGCAGGCAAAGAACCAACCGCGGCGCATTACGCGACGACCCGAACGTGGTTGATCTTGCCATCCGCCACCATCCCCAGGCCCAGCTTCTCGGCGTAACGGAGGTACTCGGTGAATCGCGGATTCTCGTTGACGGCAATCCCCATCTCTTTTCTCTTCGCGATGATCTGCTTGTGACAGACCATGTCGAGCGCAAACGGATCGGTCGCGAAATACAACGTGTGGTTGTTGTAGACGAACTGCGCGTTCTTGTCGGGGCCGCCCTCGTACTGCGCCCGGAGGGCATCGGTCACGTTCAACACAAGCTTGTCGCGGACCACAGGCGCCGCCAGCACCTCCGTGCAGACGTTGAAGAAGAGCGGAGCGTGCAGCCGGCCGGTGTTGCAGGCCGATCCATAGCCCAGGTTCTTGGTTGCCATCGAGATTCCGTGCCCGGTGTTCTTGAACGCCGCCAGATTCACGATCTTGGTCAGCCTCGTCGTCAGCAGCTTGCCAAAATACGAGTATTCCCCGTTGAACACGTGCTGGTTCAGGTAGAACTCATCGTCCTTGTAGCCCTTGACGCCTTTGCCGACGACGCCCTTCGCGAAATAGAACACGTTACGATCGAAGTTATTGATGCTGACGTGGTTGCCAGATGCGTCCCGCCACTTGTTGCCTTCTTCATCCATCGTCTGCAGACCCTCGATCGTCACGCCGGCGGGGAACTTGTCCGGCGTGTAGCCCGCATCTTTCAACATGTAGTCGAAGCGATCCCAGATGACGATGTGGTCGGCGGGCACCTTGTTGTCCATGAGCCAGCGCACCACCGCCTGGGTCAACTCGACCTTCGTGTGGATGAGCGGCGGCCCGACCGGGTTCACCTTGATTCCGACGACATCACCCGGTTCGAACAGGAGGTCGAAGCTCTGCTTCATGTCCTTGCCGGTCAGGGTTCGGACGCCTCGTTCGAACATCTCGCCAACCACCTTCCCGTCCGGCTTGTCGTCGACCAGGGCCCGCGTGTTCCTGACTTCGACCACCTTGCCCGGAAACGGGCCAGGCAGTGCGTGCTTGCCCCGCGGAACCCTCATGAAGTCGTCGATGTTGGTCGTCGGAGGCGCGGGCGCGGGTGCTTGGGCGTCGCTGGCGCTCGGCACGCCGAGCACGATCGTGCCAGCCGTGGCGGAGCACACGCCGACGGTCTTGACGAATTCGCGCCGTGTGACCGTCGTCGAGGTGTCCATTGAGCGATATGAGCGGGATTTCCTCATTACGTCCTCTGCAGGGGCTGGTTCTCTGGCAACAGGAACTGGTTGGCTTTGGAACGGCTCTCGCCGGCGCTGGTGACGTACACCGCCGGCCGGCCCTTGATCGGGCAGGCAAACTCACACGCGCCGCAGCCGGTGCAGCGCTTGGGTTCCACAAACGGCTGACGCACGGTCCTGGGCTGGCCCGTCGCATCCGTTACCTGGGCCGGCACCAAGTAGATGGCCTTCGGCGACGTCGGGCACCATTCTTCGCACACGATGCACTCGATACCCATCGCCCATGGCAGACACCGGCCATGATCGTAGAACGCGGTGCCGATGCGGTTCGGTTCCCGTCCAGGTTGCCGCACCGTCCCGTCGGGCGCGAGCTTGGCCGGACTGCCGATCTTCTCGGCGACGGTCATTTCCCAGATTGCGCCGGTCGGGCACACCTGCGTGCACAACGTGCAGTTCGGCTCGCAGTAGCCAATTCGCGGCACGAGCACCGGCGACCACAGGCCTTCGACGCCGGCTTCGAACAACGCAGGATGCAGCGCGTTGTTCGGGCAGACCTTCATGCAGTCTCCGCACCGAATGCAACGTTCGAGAAAGTGCTCCTCGGGGACCGATGCCGGAGGCCGGATCAACAGCGGATCGCCCGCGGCTTTGACGCCCGGTCCCGTGCGCAGCAGCGGAAGTCCGACGGCGCCCGCGACGAGGCTCGTGACAACGGCGCGCCGCTGGAGTTGCGGTGTCTCGCGTGTCTGCCTGCCGGGCCGGCCAGACCACGCAAACGACAGCCCGCCTTCCGGGCAGTCCCCGAGGCAGTTCATGCACAGGTGGCATTCGGCCTTCCGCCACATGGCGCCCGGAATCGGATCATCGCCTCCCTGACAGTGCAGCTCACACCGCTTGCAGTCGTTGCACTTCGCGTCGTGCTTCTGCAACTGGACAAACGACCAGCGCGAGACCACGCCCAGCATGGCGCCCAGCGGGCAGATTGCCCGGCACCAGAACCGCGTAATGCGCAGGTTGAGCGCGAGGACCAGCGTGAACAACAGCCCGATGGCGAACGCCTGATGGAAGTGCGGCTGGCGGAAGCTGAGCACGGTCGCGTTGAGCATCATCGAGACGCCGGTCACGCCGATCGCGGCAGGACCGAGGGGTAACTGTTGCGCCCAATCCAGCGAGGCTCGAAGGCCGTAGTTCAGGACCGGCAGTACGGCGGTGGTCACGGACCGGACGAGAAACGACAGCGGGTCGAGCAGCAGGCCCGTCACCGAGCCGAAGAGCGCCATCACGAGCACGATCGTCAATACGTAGTACTTGGCGCTGTGCCACCGCTTGTACCGATTCGACTCGAGCAGCTTCAGTCCGCGCTTCTTCTCCGACTTCATGCTGGAGACGGCGTGGTGCAGCGTGCCGAGCGGGCACATCCAGCCGCAGAAGGCCCGCCCGACGACGAGCGCCAGCAGGACGAACGGCACGGCCCAGAGCAGATGCCGATAGAGCGTGCCGGTGGAGAGGGCTGTCGCGAGTGCGACAAGCGGATCGGTCTCGAGAAACACGGCCACCGGGTAGGGCACGCGCACATCCGCGCCCGCCGACCGCACCGATCCCGGGAACTCGGTCCGCAGCAGCAGGAAGACGAAGATCAGGAGGAACGTGACTTGTGACGTGAGGCGCAGCCGGCGCCATGTGGGTCCGGTCATCGTTCTATGCCTGCAGCACGTGCGTCCGGAGCGACGCGAAGTCGGTGGTCCCGAGGCCACGCTCTTCGGCCAGTCGCAGGAACCGAAGCCGCGAGATGTCGAGATTCCACCACGCCTTGGCGGCATACGCGTCGACGGCGACCTGGTCGGTGCTCACAATCACGGTATTGCGCTGCTCGACGTTGTCGACGCCGCCGCCGGTCGGGCCGTTCCGCATCAGCACCCGGTTGGCGTCGAGGACGGTGAGCGTGGGGCGCGCGAAGGCGGCCAGATCGACGATGCTCTCGTGAATGCGCTGGTGGAGGCGGCTGCGATTGCCGCCGATGATGCCGTACCAGTTCTTCATACCGAGCGTAACGCCGGTCAGACTGTGGTGTTTGGCAATCGGCACGTTGATCACCCTGGTGGCCTCGAGAAATGGCTCGAGCACCGGCCACACTCCAAGCGTGCCGCCTTTCAGATCCACCTCCCGCATGTGCCGGCTGTCGGGCAGCACCACGTCGGCACCCGCCCGCCGCGCGGCGTCGGCGATGCCGCTGCGCGCAAAGCAGCTCTCCGCATCATTGCAGGAGACGTCGGTGACGATGACAGAACGTGCACCCGCGCCCAGGCACAGCCGCACCAGTTCGGCGACGACCTCTGGATTGGTAGTGGCGGCCTCCTCGGCCGAGCGGTCCCACGCGATGTTGGGTTTGATCAACACGGTGTCGGCCGCCGACACAAAGCGCGACATGCCCCCGATGTCTTCAATCGCCTTCTGGACGAGCAGGCGCGGCGACGGCCCCTGCGCGACCACCATCTGCGGCAGGGCCGCGTTGGCCGCGACGGCGTGATCGCGGCCGAGTCCGCTGGCGGCCCCTTCCTCCGGCCGCCGGCTCCGGCCGCCCAGGTACGCGCCCAGTCCAATCGTGCCGGCGCTGGCGGCGCCCAGTCGGAGCACGCGCAACAGGAACTGACGGCGGGCGTCGTCGGGGGCAGGCGGGTTCATCGACACGCTCCTCACGATTGGCAACGCAGGCGGGCAGCGAAAAGGGGTGCCTGGAGGCCGACCACCGCCCTATCATAGCGTGACCGGGACAAGGATAGGCAGAGCAGGCCGCTGCCTCTTGCGGTAGACTTCGTGCGCGCCCGCCGATGGGGTCTGACCCCATTTCTCCGGCGCGACCTCGACAATGGGGTCTGACCCCATTCAGCTGGAGGATACATGTCCACGCCCGTTGTCGCGCCAGAAACGAGCGCGCTTCCCGCCAACGCCTACAAGCCACTCAACCCGGGCGAGACCTATCAGCCCGTTGTGCCGGCCAACTCCGCGATGGCCGAAACGACGTGGCGGTCGGTGCTTTGGGGCCTGGGCTTCTGCGTGATCTTCACTCTGGCGTCGGCCTACTCCGGGCTCAAGGTGGGCCAGGTGATGGAAGCGGCGATCCCGATCTCGATTCTGGCGATTGGCCTGGCCCGTTTCTACCGCCGCCGTTCGACGCTGCTCGAGAATGTCATCATCACGGGCATCGGGGGCACGTCAGGCGCGGTAGTCGCGGGAGCCATTTTCACGCTGCCCGCGCTCTACATCCTGAACCTCAACCCGCATCCGGTGCAGACCATCTTCATCTGCCTGGCGGGCGGATGCCTGGGACTGCTGTTCCTGATCCCGCTGCGGCGCTATTTCGTGCGCGAGATGCACGGTCAGTTTCCCTATCCTGAGGCCACGGCGATCACCGAGGTGCTGATCACCGGAGAAAAGGGAGGCTCGCAGGCCAAATTGCTCGTGCAGGCGACGGTCATCGCCGGCATCTACGATTTCTTCGTGACGACGTTCCAGCCGTGGAAGGAGTACGTCGATTTCCATTTCGTCCCCGTCGTCAAGTCACTCGCCGACAAGGCCAAGATCGCGACGAGTTTCGACGCGGTCGCCTTTATCCTCGGCCTCGGCTACGTGATGGGACTGCGGTCGTCGATGCTGCTCGTCGCGGGCGGCGTGCTCGCCAACTTCGTTCTGGTGCCGCTCATCTGGATGATCGGCCAGAACTTTCCGAACGGGATCGTGTTGCCCGGGGCGATCCCCATCGCCGACATGACCGCGACGCAGATCTTCCGCGGCTACGTCCGTTTCGTCGGCGTCGGGGCCATCGCGACAGCCGGCCTGTTCGGCATCATCAAGTCGCTGCGCATCGTGGCCGGGTCGTTCGGCATCGCGTTCAAGGCGTTTCGCGCCGGCAAAGCCGCCACCGAGGAGCGTACCGATCGCGACCTGCCGCTGATGGGCATGTTGCTGGGCGTCGTGGTGTCGGCGCTCGGCATCGCCGTCTTCTTCGGCCAGCTCGCGCCGTCGTTGACGGTGCTCCTGGTCGGCCTGGCCATGACGCTGGTCTTCTCGTTCTTCTTCGCGTCGGTGGCCGCCAACGCGATTGCCACGGTGGCCCGAAACCCGGTATCGGGCATGACGATGCTGACGATCATCTTCTCGTCGGTGGTCCTGCTGGAATTCGGCGTGTCGGGTCAGACCGGGATGTTCTTTGTGATGGCGATTGCCGGCATGGTGTGCACGGCGCTCTCGGTGTCGGGACAGATGATTACCGACCTGAAGACGGGATACTGGCTCGGATCGACGCCCGCCGCCCAACAGCGCGTCAAACTGCTCGGCGTCGTCGCCTCCGCGTTGGCCGCCGGACTGGCCATCGTCATGCTCGCCCAGGGCTACCAGTTCGGTGAAGCCGTCGCCGGCAGCACCAAGCAGGTGCTGGCTGCGCCGCAGGCGTCGATCATGAAAGCGCTGGTCGAAGGATTCATGAGCCACCAGCCGGTCGCGTACCTGCTGTTTGCCTCGGGCGCCATGATCGCGGTGACGATGGAGATGCTGAGCGTGCCGGCCCTGACCTTCGCGCTCGGGATGTATCTGCCGCTTGAATTGAACCTGCCGGCCCTGGTGGGCGGCGTGCTGGCGCACTACCTTGACAAACGATCGGTGGCCGCCGGAGGCCAACGCGGTCAGTTGATGCGCGAGCGCGGCGTGATCATTGCGTCGGGGTTCATGGCCGGCGGCGCCCTCGGTGGCGTAATCGGCGCGGCGCTGCGGCTGATTCCCTGTGACGGCTGGTATCCGTCGTTCGGAAGCCTCCACGTGTGCTACGCGGAGAACTTCATCAAGACGCCGTTTTTCGACTTCGCCCCGGCGTCGCAACTGGTCTCGGCGGGGATGTTTGCGGCCATCTGTGTGTATCTCTGGTGGGACTCGACCAGGAAAGTCAGCTGACATCGACATGAACAACATCGCTCCAGGCGTCCCGCGAACTCGAGTGCAGGCGACATTCCCGGATGGACGCATCTTCGAAGCCCCTCCCGGTGCGCCTGTCGGGGACGTTCTGCGCGCCGCCTACGGGGAACCCGACGTGCCTATCGTGGCCGCCATTGTCAATGGACGGCTTCGCGAGCTCACCTGGCTGCTGTCACACGACTCGGACGTCGCGCCGCTCTCCTCCGGCAGCGCCGACGGGGCGCGCATTTACCGCCGGTCGCTGGTGTTCTTGATGGTCGCCGCGAACGCCGACGTCTTCCCGGATGCCGACGTCCACATCGAACACTCGGCCACTACCACCGCCGGGTACTTCTGCGAGGCACGAGCACGGACGACGTTCACGCAGGACGATCTGGCGGCCATCGAGCGCCGAATGCGGGAGATCGTGGCAGAGGACGCGCCGATTACGCGGGAAACCGTTCCCGTTGCCGATGCCGTTGAGTTGTTCAACGCGCGAGGCGAGACCGATACCGCCCGGCTGCTGGCCCACCACGAACGGCCGACCATCGAGCTGTATTCGCTCAAGGGCCGGCGCGATTACTTCCAGGGATACATCGTGCCGTCGACAGGCTGCCTGCGGTATTTCGCCCTGCAGGCCATGCCACCGGGGTTCATGCTGCAGTTCCCGCACCAGCAGGCTCCCACCGTGGTGAGACCAACCACCCCGTACCCGAAGCTGTTCGCCGTCTTCGAGCAGGCCGGTCACTGGCATGACCGCCTGGGCATCAGTAATGTCGGCGCACTGAACGACTCGATTGTTGCGGGCCGCTTGCCCGAGATCTCGCTGGTGTCGGAAGCGCTGCACGAGGCTGGTCTGGCCCGCATCGCTGACGAGATCGCGTCCTCGAGCCGCCGGATTCGCGTCGTGCTCATCGCGGGACCCAGTTCGTCAGGCAAGACGACGTTCTCCAAACGGCTCGCCGTCCAGTTGCTGGCCAACGGTCTGCGGCCGATGCCGCTCGGGCTGGACGATTACTTTGTGGAGCGCGCACAGACGCCGCGGGACGCGAACGGGGAGTACGACTACGAGACCATCCGGGCGCTCGATCTGGATCTGTTCAACGCGAATCTCCGATCGCTGATCGATGGCCGGCCGACGACGCTGCCTCGCTACAACTTCATGACGGGCACCCGCGAAACCGGGTCGACCGTCACGCTCGACACCGATCACCTGATCATCGTCGAGGGCATCCACGGATTGAATCCGGAACTGGCGACCGCCATTCCGCCGGAATCTGTCTTCCGCATCTATGTCTCCGCGTTGACGCAGTTGAACCTGGACCGTCACAACCGCGTCAGCACGTCCGATTGCCGGCTGATTCGGAGAACCGTGCGCGATGCCGCGACGCGCGGCTACCGCGCCGCCGACACGCTGCACCGGTGGCCTGCGGTCGTGCAGGGCGAGAAGCAGCATATCTTCTGCTTTCAGGAGAATGCCGACGCCGTCTTCAATTCGTCACTGACGTATGAGATGGCCGTGCTCCGCCCCCTTGCCGAGCCGCTCCTGCTGCAGGTGCGGCCGTTCACGCCCGAGTTCCTCGAAGCAAACCGGCTGCTGTCATTCCTGCAATGGTTCCGCCCTGCACACACCGATGTCGTGCCCGAGAACTCGATTCTGAGGGAATTCGTTGGCGGTTCCGTCCTGAGCCAGTTTCAGATCTGGCGCACACCCTCTTAGATTTTCCCAAGGGCCTGACAGAACAAGGCCAGTTCTCGCTCCAACACGCTCCAGAGTCCGTCCGCGCGCTCCCACGTCTTCTGGGCGCCGACCGCCTCCAGGTCTGCCGCGGCATCGGCCGCGCGGCGAGCGCTGAAATTGGCGATCGAGCCCTTGAGCGTGTGCGCCGCGTTCCGCAGGGCGTTTGCGTCCTGGGCGTCGACGGCCCGTCGAATCTCCGCCATCAGCGGTGGACTCGTTTCAAGGAAGAGCCCGGCCAGTTCCTTGAGGAGAGGCAGATCGCCGCCGGCTCTGGCCAGGGCCGCGTCCCGGTCCATGACCGAATTTGACGACACGGGTTTGGCCGCCGTGTCAGCGGACGGCTGCGCCCCGGTCGCCAGGCCTTCGAGCGTTGTCCGCAACTCGCCGGGCGCGATGGGCTTGGAGATATAGTCGTCCATCCCCGCCGCCAGGCACCTCTCCCGATCGCCCTTGAGGGCGTGGGCGGTCACGGCAATGATCGGAAGGTGCCGACCCGTTCCGCGTTCGCGGACGCGGATGGCATCTGTGGCCTCGAACCCGTTGAGTTCTGGCATCTGCACGTCCATGAGCACGACGTCAAAGTCGCGCCCGTCCACCAAGGACAGCACCTCCAACCCGTTGTTGGCCACCGTGACTCTGTGCCCCAGCTTCTCCAGGAGTTTGACCGCGAGACGCTGGTTGACCGGATGGTCCTCGGCCACGAGGATATCGAGGCTGCGGGTGTGGGGCGCAGGAGCCGAGGTCAACGGCGTCGGCGGAGCGGTCCCAACGATTTGACCGAGCGCTTTCAGGATGGCACCGCGCAATTCCGACTGCCGAACCGGCTTGGTCAGCAGCGCGCCGACACCCAGACGCCGGCAGAGGTCGCCCTCTCCGGACCCGGCGGCGGAGGTCAGCATCACAATGGTCGTGGAGACCAGCTTCGGATTCTGTCGAATGCGTTCCGCCACGGCGTAGCCGTCCAGTCCCGGCATGTGCCCGTCGAGCAGCACAAGCGGAAACGGCTGACCGGCCTGAGCCGCGCGAACCAGCGCGGCAAGCGCCGCAGGGCCGCTCTCGACGGTCAGGGGCTTCAGGCCCCATTGCACCAGCATCTCGTGCACGATCCGCCGGTTTGTGGCGTTGTCATCGACCACAAGCGCCGGCAGATCCAGCAGCGATGCGGGGTCGGCCTCGGACACCGCCGGCAGAACCTCGTCCGCGGCCGCGACCGGCACGCTGAAATGGAACGTGCTTCCCTGGCCCACCGAGCTCTCCACCCAGATTCGGCCGCCCATCAGCCTGACCAGCCGCGACGAGATCGTCAACCCCAATCCGGTGCCGCCGTACTTGCGGGTTGTCGAGCCATCCACCTGCGAGAAGGCCTCGAAGATCAGAGTCTGCTTCTCCGGCGGAATTCCGATGCCGGTGTCGTGCACCTTGAAGTGGAGCACGATGTGCGTGTCGGTCTCAGATTCGACACTCACGTCGATCAACACTTCTCCGTGCTCGGTGAACTTCAGAGCATTGCCGACCAGGTTCGTGAGAACCTGGTGCAGTCGAAGCGGATCACCAATGAAGTCGTCGGGCGTCTCCGGGGACACATGACACATCAGCTCGATCTCGCGCTGGTTGGCCCGGACGGCCAGAGGCTTGGCGGCATCGGCCACCAGATCGCGAAGGCTGAACGCCGTCGACTCCAGATCCAGCCGGCCCGCTTCGATCTTCGAGAAGTCGAGCACGTCGTTGATGATCGCGAGCAGCGAGTCGGCCGAGAACTTGACGGTTTCCACGTAGTCCCGCTGTTCGGGACTCAACGGGGTGTCGAGCACCAGATCGGTCATGCCGATGATGCCGTTCATCGGCGTCCGGATTTCGTGGCTCATGTTGGCCAGAAATTCGCTCTTCGCGCGGTTGGCCGCGTCGGCTACGTCCCTGGCCCGTTCCAGCTCTCTCTGTGTCTGTTCCCGCTCCCTGACCTCCTGCTGAAGGGCTGCCGTGCGCTCGTCCACCAGGTGCCTGAGGTCGCGCTCTCGAGCCTTGATCTGACCCAGCCTCAGCCGGACTATCCCTGCGACGAGCCCGAGGAGGCTCAACCCCGTGAGGGCGAAGAACCAGGCTGATTCGTAAAAGTGCGGCCGGAGGCGGATCTCGATTGACTCGGGTTTCGCGTTCCACGCATCTCCGCCCGTGCTGGCGGTCACCAGAAACTGGTAACTCCCGGCCGGGATGTTGGTGTAGAAGGCCTCGCGGCGCGCGCCGGCCTGCACCCAGTTCGTGTCGTAGCCCACCAGCTTGTACCTGAAGATCTGCTTGTCGGGCATCGTCAGGCTCAGGCCGGCGTAATGAAATTCCAGATGACCCTTGCCGCGAGTGACGTCCAGCGGCTGT
This sequence comes from Acidobacteriota bacterium, assembly GCA_026393755.1. NCBI lineage: Bacteria > Pseudomonadati > Acidobacteriota > Acidobacteriota bacterium. Next base: position 50,956 of record JAPKZO010000017.1, on the reverse strand, counting down.
CTCGGGTCATAGGTCTGTCCGTTGACGACAACCTCTTCGAGCTCGATCGGCGGTGCCCGGTGAAGCGCGACGGCATCGGCCGGATTGACGATCGCCACACCCTTGATCGTCGCAAACCACAATCGACCGTCACGCGTTCTCAGCCCCGCCGGCGAGCCCGAATTGCATTCCGCCGCCTTCATGCCGTCCGCCACGCCGTACACCGTCGACGTGACGTGGTTCACTTTTCCATCGGCGAAGTCGTTCAGTTCCCGCTTGGCAACTCGGAAGATCCCCTTGTTGCACGTCATCCAGAGATTTCCCCGATCGTCCTCCACGATGACGTACGCGACGTCGTCGAAGAGGCCGTCACGAGTCGTGATGGTCGAGAGGCGGCCGTCCTTCCGTCGACTGAGGCCGTTCCCGAAGGTGCCAATCCAGAGCACCCCGTCGGAATCCTCCCGGAAACTCCGGATGGCATCGATCGGGATCGTGGGAGTGGACTTGATGTTCTGGAGGGTCCCTGGTCTGAATGCGATAAGCCCCCGGCTTCCGCCGACCCACACGGATCCTTCGTGGTCTTCCGCCACGGCTGCGACCACGCCGCTGGCGACGCCGGTATCCTCGCTTGGGTGCGAAAACTGCCCGTTCGAAAACTGAATCAACCCCTGCCCGTCGGTGCCAATCCACAGGGCGCCGGTACGGTCGACGTACAGAGTCCGCACCCTGCCGATCTCTCCACGCGCCGTTCTCGCATAGTTGGTGAACCGGCCGTCCCGAATCCGGCTCAGCCCCCCGTCGGTTCCCACCCAGATGTTGCCCTGCAAATCTTCAACAACCGCGCGGATCATGGACTGAATGAGGCCGTTCCGCGTGGTGTAGTTGGTGAACACTCCGCTCTTCAGCCGGGACAGACCGCCGTTTGTGCCTATCCAGATGCTGCTGTCGCGACTTTCATAGATCGTCCGCACCTGATCGTGGGCCAATCCCTCACTCATCGTGTATCCGGAGACCACACCACTCGAGAGGCAGACCAATCCAGCGTCGTTCATTCCGACCCAGAGGCCGTTGTCGCGGTCCGCGAACAGGCTCCAAACCGAATCGCCTGGCAGTCCGTTCTCGCGTCTGTATTGGCTGACCTGATCACCGACAATCCGGTGGAGGCCGTCGGTTTCAGTCCCGATCCACAACTCGCCTGCCTGGCTCTCGAGCAGAGCACGAACGGCAGTGTCCACTGATCCGTTCTGACCTCGGAAGTGGACGAACCGGCCATCCTGCAGCCGATCGAGCCCTTCGGCGGTTCCGGCCCAGAGGGTTCCTGCCGAATCCTCGAAGACCGCGTTGACTCGGTCGCTCGACAGGCCGTCCGCAGTGGTGTACCTGAGCGCCGTACCACCCCGAAGACGGTACAGGCCCACCGACGCGCCACCGTTGGTGGCGATCCAGAGCGTGCCGTCTCGACCTTCGGAGATCGCCTGCACGCGCCCTTGGCTCAACGACCGCTGGCCGGCCGGGGCCGAGAACCGGCCGTCTTTGTAGGCCATGACGCCCGAGCCGATGGTGCCAATCCACAGCGTGCCGTCTCGGGCCTCGAGGAGCGACTGGATGTTCTCCTCGACGAGCCCGTCGGCCTTCCCATATTTTGTGAATGCACCGTTCTTGTATCGCAGCAGGCCTCCGCCCGTGCCGGCCCAGAGCGAACCATCGCGGGTTGCCGCCAGCGCGTAGATGGCATTCTGCCTGACGGCCGGAGTATTGGACTTGTCGAAGACGACGAAGCGGCCACCGTCGAAGCGGACGAGCCCCTCCTGCGTGCCAAGCCAGAGATAGCCATCGGATGTTTGCGCAATGGCCAGTACGGAATGCTGAGGCAGGCCGGCTTCAGCCTGCCAGTTTCGCTGGTTGTATTGCGTAATCGCCTTGACCGGCCCGGCGGCGAGCGCCGGCTGGCATGTGAGCGCGATGCTCAACAACGCGGCACCAGGCAGGTGCGCCAGCGCCGGTCTTCGACACTTTGCCATCATGGTTCTACTCCACGACTCCACGACGAACACCGATTGGCTTCGGGCCGGAATATCCAGCGATGCCGGCGGGGCGTCGTTGACGCGCGACCGGTCTGCCCCGTTCGGCGACACCCCGAGACCGCAACAGGAAAGCGTCAATCACGACCATGGCCGCCGACCTCGGGCAACGTGCCCGATTCGGGCGGATCGTCAGTTCCCGGGCCGCCGGCGGCGGTCATCGGCGCCGCCACCACGCGGTTTCGCCCTCCGCGTTTCGCTTCAAACAGCGCCTCATCGGCCGCCCGAAGTACCTCAGTCGCGCTCGCAGGAGAGTTCACCGAACTCGTGGAGAGCCCCACACTGATAGTGACGACGCGAGCGGGCTGGTTGCCGGGATGGGGAATACGCGCGTCGGCCACGGCTCGATGCAGACGAGTGGCGGCCGCGCGGGCCCCGTCGGCATCCGTCTCGGGAAACAGGCAGACGAACTCCTCGCCACCATAGCGGAACAGGAGATCGGAGGGACGGCCGCTGGCCTTGAGCAACTGGGCCACCGTCCGCAGGACCGTGTCGCCGGCGGCGTGACCGAACTGGTCGTTGTAGGACTTGAAGAAGTCGATGTCGATCATCGCCATGCTGTAGGCGTGGCCGTAGCGGCGGGCGTGATCGTGGAATTGATCCAGCGTCTCGTCGAAGAACCGTCGATTGCCGATGTTTGTCAGGCCGTCCATCCTGGCCATCTGGGCCATCTGCCGGCTCTTCTCGGCCAGTTCACGTTCGAGGTCGATGATCCGCCGCCCGCAGTTGACGCGGACCGTCAGCTCGGCCCGATCGAAGGGCTTGATGATGTAATCGTCCGCGCCAGCCTCCAGCCCCATGACCACATCCTGTTTCTCCGCGCGCGACGTCAACAGGATGAAGTAGACGTAGTGGTCGAATTCGCACGCCCTGATGCGCCGCACGAGTTCCAGGCCATCCGTGCCCGCCATCATCCAGTCGGCAACGACCAGGCTGAACTCTTCTCGCTGAAGCACGTCCCACGCCGCCTGCCCGTCCGAGGTGGCCACCACCTCGTGGCCCATCTGGCCGAGTGCGGCGGCGAGCATGCGACGGGAAATTAGTTCGTCGTCGGCGATCAAGATTCGCATGGTGGTCCTGCGGTGAGGGTATCAGAGAAATGGCTCGTTCGCCGAAGCTGTGAGCAACAATTCTGCGTCCGGCTGGGATAGGGGCGCCCGGTTCTGACACGTCGTGATCGAGGCTCGTTCATGGCCGTTGGGGGCGAATCCAGGGCCATCAAGCCCGATCGAGATCCTCGCGACCGGTCTTGACGTTCCAGCCGAGCAGTTCGTATTGCGCCACACCGGCCAACCAGTACGGGTCGTGGTCTCTGATGCGGTCCATCGCTTCTTGCGCCGTGGCATCGGGCACGCGCAACAGAAGTGCTCCGCCGAAACGCGGCTCCAGCGGACCTGATGCCACGAGCACCCCCTCCTTCTTCAGCTGCTGCAGATAGGCACGATGGGCGTCGTAGTGAGCGAGGACTTCCTCAATGGGCCGGCGATACCGAACGATGGCGAGCGCGTACATGGCACCTCCGAAGTGCGAACCAGCGTCTTGTACCGCCTACGATACACGCAAGACGGGTTTCGGCCAGATTCTTCTGTTGACGCTGCCTTCGTGTCCGGGTCGGCTGCTATAATCGCGAACCACGCCATCTTCAGACGCGAGGTCATCATGAAACGTGCGCTCGTGGTTGCGTTGGCTCTGCTGGTGACGGTCGGGCTCGGCTCGTGGGCCGCCCAGCCGCCATCGCCATCGTACGACCTCGTGATCCGGGGCGGCCGCGTCCTTGATGGGGCAGGGAACCCGTGGGTGGCCGCCGATGTCGCCGTCACCGGCGACAGCATCGTCGCGATTGGCCCGGCTCTCGCCGGCAAGGGCAGGCGCGAAATCGACGCCCGCGGCCTGGTCGTGTCGCCCGGCTTCATTGACATCCATACTCACTCGCGGCGGGGGATCTTCGAAGTTCCGACGGCCGACAACTACGTCCGGCAGGGTGTCACCACGCTGTTTGAAGGACCGGACGGAGGATCTCCCGTTCCGCTGAAGCCGTTCCTCGATCGGATTGCCGCCACGAAGATCACACCCAACTGGGCCATGTTCATCGGACAGGGCTCGGTGCGAGAGGCGGTCATGGGGCGCGTCAACCGTCCCGCCACTCCCGACGAGATGGAGAAGATGAAAGGTCTCGTGCGGGCCGGGATGAAGGACGGCGCATTCGGCCTGAGCTCGGGCCTGGTCTATGTGCCCGGCGTCTTCACGCCCCCGGAGGAAATCGAGGCGCTGGCGGCGGTCGCGGGAGCGATGGGCGGCATGTATCAGTCGCACATGCGCAACGAGGCGGCCGGCGTGGTCGACAGCGTCCGGGAGACGATTGCCGTCGGCGAAAAGGGCCATATGCCGACGCAGGTGACGCACCACAAGATCATCGGCACCCCGAATTGGGGCAAGAGCACCGAGACGCTGCGGCTCGTGGCCGACGCGCGCGCCCGTGGCGTCGATGTGACGATCGACCAGTACCCGTACACCGCGTCGGCAACCAGCATCAGCGTGCTGCTGCCGCCCTGGGCGCTCGAAGGCACGAATGCCCAGGTCGTGGCGCGGATCAAGGACCCTGTGCTGCGAGCGAAGATGAAGCCGGTCATCGTCGAATCGATGCGGCTCGAGCGCGGCGGGGGAGACGCGAAGAACATCGCCGTGTCGTCGTGTTCGTGGGATCCGAAACTGGCCGGCAGGAACCTTGCGGAGATCACGCGTGCGCGGGGCGCCGAGCCGACGCTGGAGAACGCGGCCGACTCGGTCCTGTGGATCGTGGAGCAGGGCGGGGCACAGGGAATCTTCCACGCCATTGACGAAGGCGATCTCGAGCGGATTCTCCAGGCACCAGAGACGATGATCGGATCGGATGGGGAAGTGCCGGTCTTCGGCCAGGCGTCGCCGCATCCGCGCAGTTACGGCACGTTTGTGCGCGTGCTGGGGCGGTATGTGCGCGAGCGCCATGTCATCACGCTGGCCGATGCCGTGCGGCGGATGACATCATTCCCCGCCTGGCGCGCTGGCCTGCACGATCGCGGTCTGCTGCGGCCTGGAATGAAGGCCGACATCGCGATCTGGGATGCCGATCGAATTGCCGACACGGCGACGTACGAGCGGCCGCACCAGTATGCTGTTGGTGTCAGCCGGGTGATCGTCAATGGAGCAGTTGTGTTCGAGGACGGGCACATGACCGCCGCCAGGCCAGGCCGCGTGCTGTACGGCCCGGCTTACGTGGCCCAGAAAGCCCGGAAGTAGGATCGAAGGAGAGGGACGCCGATGAAATCTCGTCTGCTGATTGTTCTGCTGCTGGTCGTGGCGGCCGTCGGGCCCGCCACGACCGCCTCAGTGCCAACCCGCGCCCCGCACGGCATGGTGGTTTCCCAGAACGCCATCGCCTCGAAGGCCGGCGTCGATGTGCTGAGGGAGGGCGGCACGGCGATCGACGCCGCCATCGCCACCGCGTTCGCGCTGGCGGTCGTGCATCCGACCGCCGGCAACATTGGCGGCGGCGGGTTCATCGTCTACCGGCCAGCCACCGGCAACCCGGTCGCGTACGACTTCCGCGAGATGGCGCCGGCGGGATCGTCGCCGACGATGTTCCTCAAGGACGGCAAGTACGATTCGACGATCCATCACCAGGGATATCTGTCGGTCGGCGTGCCAGGCACGGTGGCGGGCCTGCACGCGGCGTGGAAACAGCACGGCAAGCTGCCGTGGAAGCGGCTGGTCGAACCCGCCGTGGCGCTGGCGCGCGACGGCTTCGTGCTCTCCGGGGGGCTGTCCCGCTCGCTTAGAGGCGTGTTGTCGGAGATGAAGAAGTACCCGGCGTCGATCGCGCAGTTCTCGAGGGCCGGCGTGCCGTACGAGGCCGGCGAGACGTTCAAGCAACCCGATCTGGGGCGCACGCTCGCGCGAATTGCCGAACAGGGCCCGGCCGGCTTCTACGAGGGTGAGACCGCGATGCTCATCGAGAAGGAGATGAAGGCCAACGGCGGCCTCATCACGCGGGCCGACTTGAAGGCGTACAAACCCGAGCAACGCACACCCATCACGGGCTCGTACCGGGGCTACGACGTGCTGTCCATGCCGCCCATCAGTTCGGGTGGAACCGCCCTGATCGAAATGCTGAACGTGCTCGAAGGGTACGACCTCGCGGCAAGCGGCTTCGGTTCGGCACAGTCGGTGCACGTGATGACCGAGGCCATGCGCCGCGCGTACGCGGACCGCGCCAGGTACCTGGGAGACCCGGCGTTCAATCCGCAGATGCCGATCGCACGGCTGATCTCCAAGCCGTACGCCGCAGACCTGCGAAAAGGCATCAAGCCCAACCGCGCGTCCGTATCGGCGCCGACCAGTTTCGAATGGCCGATCGAGCCCGACCAGACCACGCAGCTGTCGGTGGTGGACGACGCGCGCAACGCCGTGTCGCTGACCTACACGCTCGAGGGCGGCTACGGTTCGATGATCGTCGTGCCCGGCGCGGGTTTCCTGCTGAACAACGAGATGGGCGATTTCAACGCGGGCCCAGGTCTGACGACGGCAGCGGGGCTGATCGGCACCGAACCGAACATGGCGGCGCCAGGCAAGCGCATGTTGTCGAGCATGACGCCGACCATCGTGACCAAGGACGGACAGTTGTTCATGGTCACAGGCAGCCCGGGCGGGCGCACGATCATCAATACCGTCCTTGAAACGGTTCTGAACGTGATCGATTTCGGGATGAATGCGCAGGAAGCGGTTGACGCTGCGCGGTTCCACCATCAGTGGCTGCCGGATCGCATCACGTACGAGCGCAACGGATTTTCGCCCGACACCCTCGCGATTCTGAAGGCCCTGGGACACCAGCTCCAGCCCGGCGGCGCGCAGGGTGTGGCTCAGGTCATCGTGCTCAATGCGCGTGACAAGAAGCTCGAGGGCGGTTGCGATCGCCGCGCACCGGACGGCGGAGCGCTTGGATACTGAACCGGGACGCAAGATGCACACGATACAACCCGCGGTCTTGAAGCCCGGGGTGACCGTTGAGCAGGCGCCAGCTGAGAATGTCAGGAGCGCTCGGTCGGCAGGGCGTCTGCACGGCAAGGCCCTCATCTTCTGGGATCCGAACGTGCCCGGGAGGAAGCTGGATGCCATCGATACCGACCAGATCACCCCGGCCGCCGATTGCGTGTCCGAAAGCCTCGAGACGCTCGACGAAAAGTGGAAGGCCGGTTCGTTCCGGTACCTGATGCCGGACTTCCGCGCCCGTGTGCATCGCGGCGAGACCTTTCTGGTTGCCGGCGAGCGCTTTGCCATCGGATCCTCGCGTGAGATGAGTCCAGCCGGGCTGAAGGGTATCGCCGACGAAGCGGGCCTGGAGATGGTGGTGGTCTGCAGCCACAACATGGGCGACATTTTCCGGCGCAACGCGCTGAATCTCGGTCTGCACGTGGTGCAGTGTCCCGAGGCCGTTCAGGAGGCCCGGGACGGCGACGAGTTGAGCTTCGATCCTGCCACCCGGGACCTTCGCAACGAGACGCGGCATACCTCGTACACACCGATCGCGCTGACCCCCAAGGAAGACGAGATCCGCCAGACCGGCGGCATCTTCTCGGTCGGGCGGCGCGAGCTTCGCCGTTCAATCGAGGTCCGGCCATCCATCGTGTGGCCGGACGCCGACACGGCTCGGCGACTGACGACGACCGAACAGATCGTCTGGGCGCATCGCGTCGACAAGCAGGCCGAGGTGCGCCCGGGTGCAACGTTGAGGGTCTATGCGGACCTGCTGCCGGCATCGGACGGCACGGCGCCGTTTGCCATCCACACCTTCAATCAGATCACCGGCGGCGGCCTCATCGCTCCCCGACAGGCGGCCGTGGCCAACGACCACTTCGTCTTCACCGGAGTGGAGGCCGACTCACACCAGACCGCCATCGGTCAGGCGTTTGCCCGCCTGCACGGGCTCGATCGCCCCTACTATGCGAATGCGGGCGACGGCATCTTCCATTTCTACTTTCCCGAGCAGGGGCTCGTGATGCCGGGACAGTTCATTCCGGGCGCCGATTCCCACAGCCGGGCGTACGGTGCGTACGGCGCCATCGGATTCGGCGTCGGATCGACGACGCTCGGCTTCGGCTGGGCGACGGGGTACGTGTACTTCACGCTCGCCCGCCACCGGCGCGTGCGATTCACGGGTGCGCTCCAGCCCTGGGTGAGCGGCAAGGACATCGTGCTCGAACTGCTTCGGCGGTGGGGCGCGAAGCAGGCGCAGGGCATGTCGGTCGAGTTCGTGGACGCCGCGCGCCAGTTGCCAATTCCGTATCGCAACACGATTGCGAACATGATGGCGGAGGCCGAGGCGCTCAACGGCATCTTCGCTGCCGACGAGACCACCGACGCGTGGTACCGGGCCAAGGGCATGTTGACGCTGCCGTACCCAACCGTGCGGCCAGGTGACGAAGCGGTGTACGCAATCGACGAACTCTTTGAGCTGGGCGCGGTCACGCCGATGATTGCCAAGCCCTTCAGCCCGGGGAACGCGTATCCGGCGGAGGAAGTGGCCAGCGAGCGCATCACGTTTGACAAGGCGATGATCGGATCCTGCACGAACGGCTCGTATGACGACTTGCTCAGCGCGGCCCGAGTGATCCGCGCGGCGCGCAGGCTCGGGCTGCTGCGTGCGGTGACGACACTGGTTGTGTTCCCCGGTTCGATTGGCGTCGCGGAGCAGATCAGGCGGCCCGATCCCCGGCTTGGCGGCGAGTCAATTGCCGACGTCTTCGAGGGCGCGGGCGGACAGATCCGCCGGTCGTGGTGCGGTCCCTGCTTCGGGCAGGGGCCTGATGCGCTGACGCGGGGCCAGCGCGCCATCACGTCGTTCAATCGAAACTGGCAGAATCGCATGGGGCTCGGCGGCGAAGGGTATCTCGCGAGCCCGGCGGTGGTGGCCGCCTCGGCGCTGGCGGGCTACATGGCGCCTCCAAGCGTCCTTGGTCTGCAGTGGGACGCGGAAACCTTCGGCGGTTGAGCGTCGATGCTGATATAGAATAGTGGACGGCTCGGGCATTCCAACCACCCCCGAGTGCCCCGGGCGCCCGCCCCCGGCTCTGCCCCCCTTGATCCACCACACTGGACTCGAGCGCTGAGCCTCGGACGGATGGGGAACCGATAACAGGAGGATCCATATGAACATTGGTGTGCCACGCGAACGGCGTGCGGACGAACACCGCGTCGGGCTGGCGCCTGCCGCCGCCGAAATGCTGACTGCGGCCGGGCATGTCTGCTGGATCGAAAAGGACGCCGGCCGCGGCGCAGGTTTTCCGGACGTCGACTACGAGAAAGCGGGCGCGAAGATCGTGTACTCGGGTGAGGAGGCTTACGGCCGGGCCGACCTGGTCGTGAAGGTCTCGAAACCCACCGAGCCCGAGATTCCCTGGCTGAACGAAGGCTCCATCCTGATGGGATTTCTGCATCTGGCCGCGCGGCGCCGTAACTGCGCGGATGGGCTCGTGGCCAAAAAGGTGACGGCGATCGCCTATGAGACCATCCAGTGCGATGACGGGACGCTGCCGGTGCTGGTCCCGTTCAGCCACATGAGCGGCCTGATGATGCCGCAGGTGGCCGGCTCGCTGCTCCAGAACGATCACGGCGGCAAAGGCATCCTGATTTCGGGCCTGGCGGGCGTTCCTCCCGCCGAGGTCGCCATCCTGGGGGCGGGGACGTTCGGGAGCGCCGCGGCACGAGCGTTTCTCGGGCTTGGATCGAGTGTCTACATTCTCGACCAGGATCTTGGCAGGCTGCAGGCGCTCGACAACAGGCTCGGCATCGGCCGGCACGTCGTGTCGATGGTGGCGCATCCCGCGAATATCAGGAAAGTCGTCGCCTTCGCTGACGTCCTCGTGGGCGCCATCCACGTTCCCGGTGTCCGCACTCCCATCATCGTGACGCGAGATATGGTCCGCTCGATGAAACCGCGGTCGGTCATCATCGACGTATCCATCGACCAGGGCGGGTGCGTCGAGACCAGTCGGCCGACCACGATCCGGGATTCCACGTTTGTCGCGGAGAACGTCACGCACTTCTGCGTACCGAACCTGACGTCAGTCGTCGCCCGGTCTGCGACGTACGCGCTGGGCAATGCGGCCTGGCCGTATATCTCGGCCGTGGCCAACCAAGGATTCGAACCCGCGCTGGCCAGCCTGCCAGCCCTCAGGCGCGGCGTCGCAACGCACCAGGGTCACGTCGTCGATGCGCGGCTGGCATCGCACCTGGGCTTGCCGGAGGTGACGCTGTGAGCTTCATGGATACGTATCGCAAACGGGTCGTGACGGCGGACGTCGCGGTCAGCCACATCAAGTCCGGCCAGCGCGTGTTCATGACCGGCAACTGCTCGGTGCCGCAGGAGGTCATCGGGGCCCTGGTCCGGCGAGCGCCGGAACTGAAAGACGTCGAACTGGTACAGGTGCTGACATTTGGCAAAGCGGCGTACGCCGCACCGGAATTGAGCGGCCATATACGCATTAATACGTTCTTCATCAGCGATACCCAGCGAGCGGCCGTCCACGAAGGACGCGGCGACTTTACGCCGTGCTTCCTTTCCGAAATTCCACTGCTGTTCAAGAACGGCAATCTGCCGATCGATGTCGCGCTCATTCACGTGAGCCCGCCTGACGAGCACGGGTTCTGCTCGTTCGGCGTCGAAATCAGTGTCACCAAGACGGCGGCGCAGTCGGCGCGATACGTGATTGCCGAAGTCAATCCGAAGATGCCGAGGACACTGGGCGACTCCTTCATCCACGTGTCGAAGCTGGACCACGTCGTCGAGGTGGACTACGAGTTGCCGGAAGTCAACATGGCCGCCACCTCGGATCTGTCGATCCGGATCGCCAGCAAGGTCGCCGAGCTGATTCCGGACGGGGCGACCCTGCAGACAGGTATCGGCGCGATCCCCGATGCCGTGCTGAAGCAATTGACGGATCGGAAACACCTGGGCGTACACACCGAGCTGTTCTCGGATGGCATCGTCGACCTGGTTGAGAAGGGAGTCATCGACGGTGAGCGGAAGTCGCTCCACCCCGGCAAGGTCATCGCTGGCTTCATGATCGGGAGCAAGCGGCTCTACAACTTCGTCAACGACAACGCCATCATCGAGATGCACCCGACCGAGTATGTCAATGACCCGTTCATCGTCGCGCAGAACGACCTGATGGTCGCCATCAATTCGGCGATCGAGGTGGATCTGACCGGGCAGGTGTGTGCCGACAGCATCGGACCGCGCATCTACAGCGGTGTGGGCGGACAGGTGGACATGATCTACGGCGCGTCGCGCAGCAAGGGCGGACTGCCGATTATCGCGTTGCCGTCAACCGCGACGGTGAAAGGGCAGAACCTCAGCAAGATCGTGGCGATGCTCAAGCACGGCGCCGGCGTGGTGACCACTCGCAATCACGTGCACTACGTCGTGACCGAGTACGGCGTCGCCGACCTGTACGGCAAGACGATCCGGCAGCGAGCCAGGGCGCTGATTGACGTCGCGGCGCCTGAGTTCCGTGCGGACCTCGAACAGAAGGCCATTGAGCTGAAGTACTTGTAGCCGCCCTCGTCCTATCCCCGCCCCCGATTCATCAGCAGGCCCCCGGTTCCAAGTGCGAGGAAGATGATCGCCTGGACGGCCGACTTGTACTGGATCGGATCGGCGGTGAAGGCCGAATAGCAGAACCACGCGCCAATCAGGAGCACGAAGCCGTAGACGCCGTACATGACCGTCCGGGCCAGGCTCCGGGTCCGGGCCGTGTCAGCGCTGAAGGTGCGGTTGAACCAGATGAGGCCGGCCGCCGCGACGACGTCGAGCGCCGCAAAGATCAACCAGAAATTCCGCGCAGTCTCCGCGGCCGTCGGCAGCCCCATCGTCGGCTTCAGCATCGTTGCGTACAGGTACCCGCCGAAACTGGATCCCAGCAGCGACCCGATGACGCCGTAGAGGAACGCAAATCCCATGTAGACCGCCTTCCGATCGGCAGGGGCGACCAGCCCGACAAAGCTGTAGTACTTCGGGTGCGCCGTCATCTCGCCGATCGAGAAGACGGCGATGCCGAGGATGAAGATCCACGGGTTCTGCGACGAGGCCAGCAGCAGGAACCCGACCGCCCCGATGGCCATGCCCGACACCATCGTCGGCAGCGCCGGCGTGTTCTTGACCAGCCGGCTGACGAACACCTGGAGCAGGATGATCGTGCCGGCGTTGATTGACGTGACGTGTTCAGCGTCGAAGGTGAAGGCGACATGGAGGCCGAGCGTGCCCAGCATCGAGGTGACCGCCGCGCTCACGGGAGCCTTGTCTATGAAGTCGCGGAGGTACCAGAGCACCGACCCGAAATTCTGGAAGTAGAGGATCCAGAATCCCGAGTAGACCACGATCATCAGCATGAAGCGAGCGTCTCCGAGCACTTCGGCCGCGCCGACGAGCACCTGCTTGAACGTCTTTGTGTTGTCGGGCTTCGGCGGATCCGTGTACACCAGAAGCGTAGGAAGCAGCATCAGGGCGCAGTAAAGCGCCGAGGCGGTAAAGACGTATTGCCAGGAGAACCCCTTGAGCCAGCTGACCACCAGCGGAGCCAGGAACGCCCCCAGGTTGATCATCCAGTAGTAGATGCCAAAACCGAACGCCGAGTTGCTGTCGTCGGTCGTGCGGGCGATCGTGCCTGAGATGATGGGTTTAAAGAGGCCCGACCCCGTGGCCATCAGGAGAAGTGCCAGAAAGACCAGCGCATAGCTCGACATGAAACCGGCGGCGAAGTACCCCGTGGCCAGCAGCGAGAACGCCACCATCAGCATCCGCCGATAGCCGTACCGGTCGGCGAGCGCACCTCCGAGGATGGGCAGCACGTACGTGAGTGCGTAGACGATGCTCTGCAGGAAACCGACCGACTGCTCGTCGAACCCCAGACCGCCCGATGCCGCAGTGCCGCTGAGATAGACCGCCAGCACGGAGTTCATGCCGTAGTAGGCCGCCCGCTCGAACAACTCCATGACGTTGGCGGTCCAGAAGGTGCGCGGAAAACTCTTGCGGGGCTCTGACTCGGCCACAGGGACGCTCCTCCTGACCCGTCGATGCTGGAAGCGGGAATGTTGATTCTGGTGCTGCGAGACTCCGTGGGGCCTGACTAGGCTGAAGCGTACTTCAGGGTGGCAGTAGAATGGTAGGACTATGTCATCGACTGCGCCCGCCGGAAGGCCCGAGGTCGAAAAGGCCCATCGCATCGGCATTCCGGTCGCCAGGCGCCACATCTTTCTCTGTTGCGACCAGACCATTCCGAAGTGCTGCGACAGGGAGCGATCGCTGGTCGCGTGGGAGTACTTGAAGACCCGCCTGAGCGAACTCGGATTGTCCGGGCAGGGCGGTGTGGCTCGCACCAAGGCGAACTGCCTGCGCATCTGCACGGCGGGCCCCATCGCGGTGGTCTACCCTGAGGGCGCGTGGTACGCGCACTGCGACCCGCCCGTGCTCGAACGCATCATTCAGGAGCACCTGATTGGCGGCCGCACCGTCGCCGACGCGTTGATCGTGGAACGACCCCTCGGGGACGGCTGAACGACCGGCGGGACATTCATGGGAGCGACGCTGCTCAAGAAGGTCTGGGATTTGCACACCGTCCGCCGCCTGCCGACCGGTCTGCCCTACATCGCCGGCTTCTAGCCGGTCATTTCGGTCGCCACGGCGAGAAACGCCCGGGCCGCGTGGGGCCGATCGCCAGCGCCGGACGGACCACCACAGCACCCCATGCACTCCGCTGACCCTTGCAGCGCCCAAGGCGTGGATCGACCATATACTAAGCAATCGACATCAGGGGAGATGGGCATGACGGCAGAGAAGCTCCGGTACTTTGCGGGCGGCGAATGGAAGCCATCGAAGACCGCGACGTGGATGGACGTCTACGATCCTTCCACCGGCAGGGTGATGGCCCAGGCGCCGCAGTGCACGGAGGCCGAGGTCGAAGAGGCGGTTGTGGCTGCCCGGGAGGCGTTTCCGGCGTGGGCCGACACTCCCGCCAGCAAGCGCGTGCAGGTGCTCTTCAGGATGAAGGCGCTGCTGGATCGACATCTGGAAGAACTGACACACCTGTGTGCGGAGGAAAACGGCAAGGTGTGGGACGAGGCCATGGGCGACGTCCTCAAGGTGGTCGAGGTGGTGGAGTTCGCCTGTGGCATCCCGCACCTGATGAAGGGGCCGGCGCTCATGAACTGCACGCCGGGATACGACACCGCGCAGTTCGTGGAACCGATGGGCGTCTTTGTGGGCATCGCGCCGTGGAACTTCCCGGGCATGATCCCCATGGGCTGGATGGCACCCCTTTGCATCGCCACAGGCAACACCTTCGTGCTCAAGGCCGCGAGCTTTACGCCCCGAACCTCGATGCGCATCGCCGAGTTGTGGCAGGAAGCCGGGCTGCCGAAAGGCGTCATCAACGTCGTGACCTGCTCGCGCCGCGAGGCCGAGATCCTGTTGACGCATCCGGACGTGAAAGGGATCACCTTTGTGGGCTCCACGTCGGTGGGCCGGCACATCTACGCCACCGCCGCGGCGGCAGGCAAGCGCGTGCAGGCGCTCACGGAAGCCAAGAACCACGCGCTGGTACTGAAGGACGCTGCGTTGGAGCGGACGGCGCGCGGCATCGTGAATTCCGCGTGCGGGTGCGCCGGGGAGCGCTGCATGGCGCTGCCGGCCGTCGTCGCCGAGGAGGCCATCGCCGACGAACTGGTCGCGTGGCTCGTGAAGCTGATGCGGGAACTGAAGATGGGCCCGGCGTACGACAGGACGAGCCAGCTCGGGCCGATGGTGAACGCCGACCACCGCCAGTCCGTTGTCGCGTGGATTGAGAAGGGTGTCACTGAGGGCGCGACGCTGGTGCTGGATGGTCGTGGGGCCACCGTGCCCGGCTACGAAGGGGGATTCTATCTGGGGCCGACGCTGTTCGACCACGTCCAGCCGGCCATGACGATTGGCGACCGAGAGATCTTCGGGCCGGTGCTCTGCATCAAGCGAGTGCCGGACTTCGAGACCGGGCTGGCGCTGATGAATGCCAATGAGTTCGCCAACGGCTCGGTGATCTACACCGGGAGCGGTTACTACGCACGGGAGTTCGCTCACCGGACGCACGGCGGGATGGTGGGCATCAACGTGGGCATTCCGGTGCCGCTGGGTGTGTTTGGCTTCACGGGCCACAAGAACTCGTTCTTCGGCGACTTGCACACGATGGGCACGGATGGCGTGCGGTTCTTCACGCGGCTGAAGAGCGTGACGGCGCATTGGTTCTCCGACGAGGAGGCGCGCGCGGGGAAGGTGGTCAACTCCTGGGATGGCATGATCTCCATGCCCGACGGGCGGTGACCAGCAATTGTCCTGCGGCACAGCTTCAACCTGGAGGCGGAGGCCGTCGCAACCGAACGGGCAGTGGGAGCTGTTCTCGACGCGGGCGCCAGAACCGGGGACTTGCTGGAAAGGCCGGACGGTCCCCGCGTGGCGGGGTCTGAGATGGCCCGCCTGGTCGCCGACGCCGTCATAAGGCGGCCCCCCACCCGAATCCCGAATCCTTAAGGCCGAACCCCGAGTCCCGTTCCCGAACTCCGCTCACGACGGCGATTCGGCAGATCGTCGGATTTCCGCAAGCGACCGTCTTCGCCGAAGTGGGCGCCGTTAGAAAATTCAGCGAAATCCGGGGAAATGGCGAATCTGGCCTGTTGGCACCGCAATTGCGAATAGAACTGACAGCAGCCCGCCGCTCGGGCTCTGAGGTGAATGATGGGGGCCAGGATCCTTGGGGTACGGGCGACGGGCTACTGTCTTGTACAGAGTTGGGGACGGGTCAGTTTTCCTCAGGTACGCCGATTTCGCGCGGCTGTGGAAAACTAACCCGTCCCCAGACTCTATTAGTAGCCTCTGTCCTCGCGTCGTCTTCCAGCCAGCGCAAACGACCTCAGAGACAGCGAACCGTACCGGAATCCCTCATATACGTCCATCACTGTATCGCCTGAGATGGCGGTTCCCATGATGAACAACAGCGGATCGTAGTGCTCCGACGTGGGCACTGCAGCCGCCGCGTGCGGCGCCAGGCGCTGGTAGTCCACAAGCCCCGCCGTGTTCATCTTGCCGGCCTGTTCCCTCGCCCACGTGTCGAACTCAGCGGCCCACGCGTCGGCGATGTCGTCGGGTGTGTCGTCCTGCAGCCTCGCGAGGTTGTGCACCAGGCCGCCCGAGCCGACGAGCAGCACGTTCTCCGACCGGAGCGACGCCAGCGATCGACCCATCGCGAGCAGCGTCTCCGGCCGTGAGGGGCTCGGCAGCGAGATCTGCACAACGGGAATGTCCGCCTCGGGAAAGGCGATGCTCAGCGGCACCCACACACCGTGATCGAGCCCGCGCTCGGGATCGAGCCTGGCATCGACGCCCCCGCGCTGCAGCCTGAGCGCGACGGTCTGCGCCATGGCCCGATCGCCCCGAGCGGTGTACGAAAAACTGTAGAGCCAGCTCGGAAAGCCGACGAAGTCGTACACGAGGTGCGGGGCAGGATGGCTCGAAACGTGGATCTGTCCCGTGGTCTGCCAGTGGGCAGAAACGATGATGATGGCACGCAGGTTCTTCTGGCGTGACCCGAACTTGCGCAACGTGCTCGCGTAGTCCGCGTCGACCACCGTCAGCGGGGATCCGTGCGAGACAAACAAACTGGGCACGCGCCGGATGCGCGGCGTTCGGCGTTCTCGAGTTGGATCAGGTGGGATCATCGACGTCCATCCTGTCGCAAGAGCGTATCATGACCGCGGCGCTCTGCGCCTCGCCTTTGTTCCGCCCGAATCCCGAACCGTGTCCATCCGGGGCTTGACAAACCTTATACTACATACTAAGGTATTAGTACATATGAGACCGAAGGCCGCGATCCTCACCCCGCTCGAACTCGAGATCATGAAGGTGGTCTGGCAGAAGCAGGAGGCGACCGTCCGCGACGTCTACGAGGTGCTCCGCGAGCGCCGCAAAGTCGCCTACACCACCGTCATGACGATGATGGGCGTGCTGGAAGGGAAGGGGCACGTCAAACGCCGGCGCGACGACCGGGCCTATGTCTACCGGCCAACCAGACCCGAATCGGCCGCTGTCCGATCGATGGTACGCGAGTTCGTCGACCGCGTCTTTGACGGCGCAGCCCAGCCTCTCCTGGTGCAACTTGTCAAAGATCGGCGTCTAACCCGGAAGGAACTCGAGACATTGGCCAGGGAGATCGAGGAGGTCTAAGGATGTTCCAGTGGTCGTTGGCGAACCTTCTGGCCTGGGCCGTCCAGGTGACTGCCATCGTGGCGGCTGGCGGGCTGCTGCTGGTATGGCTGCGGGTACGGGAACCCGGCGCCAGGCTGATCTTCCTCCGCACCTTGCTCCTCGTATGTGTGGCGCTGCCGCTGCTCCAGCCGTGGGCGGTCGCGCCGGCGGGCTCCCTGGCGTCGGTCGACGCCCGGCCTCCCGCTGCGGCGTCGAGCCCTGTCGACGCTCGGGCTGAGCTGCCCTCGGTGGCAATCTCAGGGTATACGGCTGCGGGGCCGGCTCCGTCATCGTCGGCTCCGTGGCGGCCGATCGCCATCGGGGTGCTCGCAATAGGCGTCGTCTGCCGCACCGGCTGGCTGGGACTGGGTCTGATTTCGCTGATGAGGCTTCGGCGCTCATCCAAGGCGCTTGAGCCCCAGCCGGCGGCCGTCGGGGTGGCCGAGTCCGTCGTGGGGGCCACCGCATCGTTCCGCGTATCGCCCCGAGTCCAGAGGCCCGTCACCTTTGGTCTGCGCCAGCCCGTGGTCCTGGTTCCCGATGGGTTCCTGGAGTATGCGCCGGCCGAACAGTCTGCCATCGCCTGTCATGAGTTGCTGCACGTGCGGCGACGCGACTGGTTGCGCGCGCTGGCCGAAGAATTTGTGTGCGCGGTTCTGTGGTTCCATCCGGCGATCTGGTGGCTGACCGACCAGATTCACCTCACCGCCGAACAGGTGATCGACCGCGAGGTCGTACGGTTGATCGGAGATCGCCGGTCGTACTTGCACGCGCTGTTGAGGCTGGCCGCCACCGGACCGGCGCCGATGCTTCAACCGGCCGCCCTGTTTCTGAAACACGGCCACCTGCGTCAACGGGTGGCGATGCTCATCAAGGAGACGCCGATGTCACGCTTTCGTCTCGCTGCGTCGTTTGCCGTCGTGCTGATCTTGCTCGCGTGCGGAGGTTGGCTGATTGTGCAGGCCTTTCCGCTCTGGGCTGACGGCGCTCAACCGCCAGTCGTCGGGGAGGTTCAGGCGTATTCCGCGCCGGCGACCACGCCGGCTGCCCTGAAGCGGCCAGACGCTCCGTCCGCATCCGCGACGGCCAAGCCTCAGAGCAAACCGACCGCGGGGCCGAACTCGCAGGCACCGCGGCCCGGAATGATGACCGGGCCGGCTGGCCCGGCCTGGCCCGAGATTACCCGGCTGGGGACCGTGATCTATCCGCCCGACGCGCTGGAGGCGGGATGGAGCGGGACGGTCACTGTGGCGGCGGGCATCGACGCGTCAGGTAACGTCATCACTGCCCAGGCTACGAGCTTTGCGATCCACGCAAACAAGATTGCGTTCGAGGCGAAGTCACGCGCCGATGGCATGGCCGCGCGGCTGTTCGATCCGTTTCGAGACGCCGCCCTTGAGGCAGTGCGCCAGACGAAGTTCAAGCCCCTCGGTAGGGCGTTCGCCAACTTCACCATCGGGTGCGAATTCGACTCGGACCGAGCCACCGCCAGGCTCGTGCCAGGTCTGCCACCGAGTCAGCAGACAGGCACGATGAATGAGCAGCATCAGTGGGCCGAGATTCCGCCAAACGCGGTGAGGGTCGGAGGCCACATCGCTCCCCCGAAGAAGCTCAAGGACGTGAAGCCGGTTTATCCGGCCGTCGCACTCAACGCCCGCGTGCAGGGCGTGGTCATCGTCGAAGCGGTCATCGGCGAAGAGGGCAGAGTGAGCACCGTGCGCGTACTGCGCTCGATTCCGCTGCTCGATCAGGCCGCGCTTGACGCCGTCCGCCAGTGGGAGTTTGTCCCGACGCTGCTGAACGGTGCGCCTATTCCCGTGATCGCGACGATGACCGTCAACTTCACGCTCAGCGCGTCTGGCTCTGGAACGGGCGTGGGCGCCGGTAGCGGCTTCGGGACGGGCGTCGGCGGCGGAGTAGGGGGAGGCGTACCAGGCGGTATCGCAGGAGGAGTGACGGGAGGCGTGCCAGGGGGCGTCACCGGCGGTGTCGTTTCAGGAGGCACTGCGTATCCTCCGCCACCGCCACTTCCTCCCGACACGGTCCGCGTAGGCGGCGGCATCCGGCCGCCGACCAAGGTCGTCGACGTAAAGGCGGTGTATCCAGCGGAGGCAAAAGACGCCGGTGTCCAGGGCGTCGTCATTCTCGAAGTGGTGATCGGCAAAGACGGGAAAGTGATCGATGCCAAGGTGCTGCGGTCGATTCCGTTGCTTGACCAGGCGGCGCTTGATGCCGTCCGTCAGTGGGAATTTACGCCTACACAGGTCAACGACGTCCCGCTGAATGTCGTGATGACGGTGACGGTCAATTTCACGCTGATGTAGGGGCTTCTGCGCGTTCTTGCCGAACCGCGAACCCCGCCTTGCGGGTGCTGCTCACTGTCGGCGTCCTCGGTACCGTACGGCCCCGTTTAGAGATATTCTACGGGGCACCCGAGGGAGGCGACCGCCATGAGCGTCATGCGGAGCGTGCTGCTGGCGATATCCGAGAACCGATGGATGCGCAGCCACGGCCAGAGCCTGTGGTTCGTGAAGCGGGCCGCCCGGCGATTCATGCCCGGCGAGAACTTCGAAGACATGCTCGCCGCGGCAGAGGTGCTGAGGCCTCAAGGCATCTACGCGACGTTCACGCGCCTCGGCGAGAACGTGAGCGACTGGGCCGAAGCGGAGTACGTCACTGGGCACTACCTCGGCGCGATCGATCGGATCAAGGCGGCCGGCATCCCCTGCGAACCCTCGGTCAAGCCAACGCAGCTCGGTCTCGACCTCGACCCAGAACGGTGCTTCGAGAATCTCCGTTCGCTGGCTGCTCGCGCGAAGGCGGCGGGCAGCTACCTGTGGATCGACATGGAACAGTCCCAGTACGTCGAGGCGACGCTCGACCTGACGCGGCGGCTGGGCGCGCAATTCGACAACGTGGGCGTGTGCCTGCAGGCCTACCTCCATCGGTCCATGAACGACCTGAAGGCGCTGCGTGAGCAGGGGATCGGGGTGCGACTTGTCAAAGGCGCCTACAAGGAGCCGGCGACGGTCGCGATGGCGAAGAAGGCAGACGTCGACAAGCACTACTTCGCGCTGGCGGCGGCGATGCTTGAGCCGTCTGGGCGCAAAGCGAGCTTCCGCCCCGTCTTCGGCACGCACGACGTGCCGCTGATCGCTCGCATCCAGGCGCACGCCGAACGGGCCGGCGTCCCGGCGCGCGGCGTCGAGGTGCACATGCTGTACGGCATCCAGCGCGACGAACAGTTGCGCCTCGTCAAGGATGGCGCCAGCGTGCGCGTGCTCATCGCGTATGGCACGTTCTGGTTTCCCTGGTACATGCGACGGCTGGCCGAACGCCCCGCCAATGTCTGGTTCGTCCTCAAGAGCCTCTTCACCTGAGGTTTGAGACGGCGGCGATCAGGCGATCGACGTGGGTCTCATCGTTGCACGCGTGGAAAGACGCGCGCACGGCGTCGAGCCCGCCCTCTTTGACGCTCCGCGCGCGAAGCCGCTGGCCCATCAGCGACGAGGCCACGGAGCCGTTGTCCCGACCCCCGACACGAAACGTGAGAATCGCGGTGCGGCTGTCGGCGTCTGCCGGCGACAGGATCTCGACATCTTTGAGTCCTTGGAGTCCCGCCCGGCAGCGTTCAGCGAGGGCCCTGTTGCGCTGCCACAACGCCTCCATGCCAAGCCCCGAGACGTAGTCCACGGCGGCCTCGAGGCCGTAGATCAGGGCGTTGTTCTGTGTCCCGTACTCGAAGCGCTGCGCGTTGGGCCTGAGCGTCAGCGTCCGCGCGAACAGGTTGCTGCTTTCGTCTGAATAGGCGCCGACCACAGTGGGTACGGCCGCCGCCTGGCGGTCGGGGTGCACGTAGAGCAGGCCCGTCCGCTTCGGTCCCATCACCCACTTGTGGCCGCTCGCCGCGTAGTAATCGGCGAACGTGCGGCTGACGTCGAACGGGACGTGGCCCAGCGATTGCGCGCCATCGAGCGCGAATGTGATGCCCCGGTCACGCGCGAATCGGCCAATCTCCGCAACTGGCATGAGCTGGCCGGTGGTGCACGTCACATGGCTGATGAAGATCAGGCGCGTTCGCGCAGTCGTGACGGCCGCAATGCGGTCGGTATTGCCCCGCGCACGAACGAGATCCGGTTCGAACGTCCGCACCACGCAGCCGGTGGTCCGCATCTTGTGCAGCAATGGAATGACCAGCCCGGCGTGCTCGTGGGTCGATGTGACGATCTCGTCACCCTGCCCGAGCGGAACCGTATTGAGGATGGCGTTGATGCCCTCGGTGGCCGTCGATAGAAACGCGATGTCTTGGCCGCGACACTCCGAACCCAGGAGCGCCGCGCACTTTCCCCTGATGCGCCGCCAGTCGTCTTCGTTGTGCCCGGGAGCGGGATTCTCCTCTTCGCGGTCCATGCGCGCCTTCACCGTGTCGATGACGACGACCGGCGATGCGCCGAGTCCGGCGGTGTTCAAGTACGCGGTGTCGCGGGGCAGTCGGAACTGTGATCTGATGAGCGACCAGTTTGGAGTCTGACTGGCTTGGGTCGAAACGATCGGCGCGAGCGCCGCCGCATCAGCGGTTCCGGACCGCAGCATCAGTGCGCCAGCCGCGCCGCCCAGTCCTTCGAGAAACAGTCGACGTCTCATGCGGCCCTCCTCCATCGAGCAATGCGGCGCCCTACCGAGCAGCGTAGCGTCAACCGCACGGGGATTCAATCGCGGAGTACTCTCGGGGCGCGATCAGTCCCGCACGAGGTGCGTCGTGTAGCCCCTGGCGACCAATTCCTCCCACGCCTCCCACACGTGATCCGGCATCGGCTGAGCAATCTGGAATCCGCGATCCGCATAGACCCGAATCCGCTGCACGTCGCCAACCAGGATGTTGATCACGAGAGCTTTGGGGAGCTCCACGGTGGGGTAGTGGTCGAAGTCGATTGGCGGCGACGATACGAGGACATCGGTGCCTGGCCACCGTTGCCGGAAGGTCGCCAACGCGCGTCGCTCCATATACGGCTTCTGAACGAGGATGACGCGTTGCGGATCGACGCCTCGCTGTTTCAACAGGGCACGGGAGAACGTGATGTTGTCGCCGGTGTTGGTCGAGCGCGCTTCGAGCAGAATGGCAGAGCGTGAAACTCCCCGGGCGGCCGCGACGTCGGCGAACAGCTCGGCTTCGCTTCGATGAAATCGCCCCGAGGTGAGGCGGCCGAGGTGGCCCGAGCAGACAAGCAACGGCGCCAACCCCCGCAGGAACAGATCGGCCGCGTGCTCGGCGACGCGCAGATCGTTGCTGCCAAGCGCCACGATGACGTCGCTCTCGACCAGCGTCTGGCGCAGGAGCATGTAGTTCCACAGTGTGCGGGCGAGAGCGTCGGTGGATGGCGCGTGGGTCATGGCGTGGGCCATATTCTACGTCGCAACGTCACCCCCAGAATTCCGACCGTTTGGCCAGCTTGATCGTCATATACTCACGAGCAGAGAGTTCGAGGAAAGGACGCGCGACGTGGGCACAGAGGTAGCATTCGGGTCCAGACTGATTGAAAGGGTCGCTCGTGTCGATCAAAACGCTCTTCACCATTGGCGCCGTTATTACGGGACTCCTCGGCGTGGCGTGGCTCTTCGCTCCATCGTTCATGTTGGCTGACTGGGGTCTCCCGGACGACGCGGCAACTGTCTACATGGCGCGGCGGTGCGGCGCGATGTTCTTCGGTTACTCCACGATCCTGTGGGTCGCCCGCGGCGCATCAGCCTCGCCCGCGCGCCGTGCCATTGTGACGGGCGGGTTGGTCTTGACGCTGGTCTTGACGGCGGTCACGCTGGTCGGTGTGCTCGGCGGCACGATCGGCCCGAGGGCCTGGATCGTCGTGGTGATTGAAGCGCTCCTTGCCGCCGGCTTCGGGTATCACCTGACCACCGACAGGTCGTAGCAGTGACGACTCGGAATCCACCGACCGAGGTCTGGATCGGCCCCCCCCCGGCTGCCTGTGTCATTCTTCGGCCGCGCCCCCGCTTTCGCTCGCATCGATGGGCAAGTTCTCCGCGGTCTTGGCGCGCGGTGAGCGGCAATGCGGCCTGTGACATTTCTGCGATTATGCCGAGACTCCGTACGTTCTCCGTCCCGGCCACTATATGCTGCTCCCAGAGGTAGCTGATGTCCCTGAATGGCATTCGTGTCCTGCGCCGTCTGATCCTGTCGCCGTCTCTCGTCGCTGGCTTCGTGCTCGCCTTCGGTGTGGCGGCCCCGTCGGCACAGACTGCGCCAGCCCCGAAAACACCACCGGCACCGAATCTCGCCGCTGAGCGGGCCCTTGCCGCGACCGTCTCCGAGCAGCGGATGGTGGAGACGGTGCGTCGTCTCGTGGGAATCGGCACACGCATGTACGGGACGCCGTCGAATCACGAGTCGGCCGCGTGGCTGGCGGCGGCGTTCAAGGAAGCAGGACTCGAGGTGGTGATCCGGCAGGACACGCCGCGCGACTGGTATCAACCGGTGTCGTGGGACATTCGTGCCCTCAGCGACTCTACGCCAGCCGGACGCCCGGCTGCGGCTCCGCTGGTGCTGAAGACGACATGGCCCAACTTCGGAGCGCCGTCAGGAAAGGGCGAGGGGCTGCTCTCGGTGGAGGCCGCGCCAGGAGCCGTGTGCCTGGTCTCCAGCAATCCCACGCCCACCACCACCAGCGGGTGCGTGGCGGTGCTCTTCGACGGCCGCGTCTCCTCATCCGGCTGGCCAAACATCGGGCGGTCGCGCGGTACGTGGACGATTCCGGTGTTCGTTCTGTCGCCTCGTGAAGCAAACCCGATCCGCGAGCGCGTAGCCGCAGGCGAGAAGGTCCGCATTACGTTTGCGCTCGACGCCAAGTCGGGCAACGCGCCCGGAGAGACGGTCGTGGCGACGCTTCCGGGCAAGGATCGTACGAAGTACGTCCTGTTCTGCGCGCACGGCGATTCCGACTCGGGCGGCCCTGGTGCCGACGACAACGCGTCGGGTGTCGCGACGATCCTCGAGATCGCGCGGACCGCCGCCGCGGCCATCAAGGCGGGCAGGCTGGCGCATCCCGCGTGGGACATCCGCTTTGCGGCGTGGGGGGGCGAGATGTCGTCCACGCGCGAGTACTACGCGGCGATGGACAGGGACGCGTCCAAGCTGCAAGCCGTGTTCAACTACGACCAGGCGGGCTTCGGATCGACCAGAAACGCGCTCTACGTGGAGCCAGACGACGTCGCGGTGAACACGGCCGTCATCACGCTGGCGCGGGCCGTGATGAAGGACCATCTCAGCACGCGCGGGTTTCCTGAGCATGCCGCCAGCATCAAGTCACAGGGCGGCACCGACTCCTACGTGTTCCAGAATACGAGGACGCCGGGAGCGACGCTCTATCCGTCAGTCACGCTCTACACCTCGGCATGGGACAAGCCCAACGAAGTGGCGCTCACTGAGGGGTTCCCGCCGCTCAACTGGTACCCCGATGAGAAGCCGGGCAAGATCACGGTGGATGGCGACCCGTTCTACCACTCGGTGGGCGACACGCCGGCCAACACCACCGATACTGAGCCGTCCGATATGGGCTGGTGCGCGCGCGTCGGGCTGCTGAGTGCGTTGCGCCTGATGACGGGCCGTTAGGCGGAGTTCAGGGGTCGAGACGAATGATCGACGGAGTCTCGAGCCAATGACGAGTCCGTAGGTTGCAACCCACGATTACAATTCTGTAAGCTCTCCGAGACTCTACACATAATTTGACCCGACCCCTGAAGGAGATCGCCCGTGTACCAGGTTGCCACGAGATTCGGGATGTACCGCCGACCAGTTGGTCTGGCACTCGCGTTCGTCATCGTGCTGCGCCTTCTGTACGCCTGGCCTGCCGCACAGGCAGCGACCCAGACGCCGACCCCAGCCCAGGCGCAGGCGCCGGCCGCGGGCAAGAAGGCCCTCACCGTCGACGATTACACGAAATGGCGGAGCATCTCTGGCCAGGAGATCTCGGGCGACGGCAATTGGGTGGCTTACGGTCTCTCGTTGACCAACACCCCCACGGCCGATGCCAAGCCGGTTCAGCACGTGCTGAATCTCACGACGAATCAGGACATCGAGATTCCGAACGCCACGGGCGCGAAGTTCTCCGCCGATTCGAAGTGGATCGCGTACTCGGTTGATCCGAGCGGCGGCCGCGGCGGCAGGGGAGGGCGTGGGGGACGCGGTGGAGAGACCGGCGCGACGCCAGCGGGCGGTGACACCCAGGAGGTCGGACAGGGCAGTCCGGCCGGTCGTGGTGCTGCGGCCCCACCACCGCCGCCTCCGCAGCATGTCGACCTGCGCAGTCTGGCCACCGGCGCGATCCAGTCGTGGCAGGACGTCGAGTCGTTCACCTTCTCGGCGGATGCGAATTATCTGCTGCTGCGGCGGCGCGCGGCCGGCGCAGCTGGCGCCGCAGGCGGTCGCGGCGGCGCGGGCAGCGACCCGGGCGGTGCCCCTGACGGCACCCCACCGGCGGCCACGTCTGGCGTGGGAGGCGCGAATGCCACGGCGCCCCGTGGTGTCGATGCCACGCTCTACAGCCTGAAGACCGGGCGCGGTCAACACATCGGCAGCGTCGGCGACATCAGTTTCAACAAGGAGGGCACCCTCCTCGCGTACACAGTCGATGCCGTCCAGAAGGACGGCAACGGACTCTTCCTGATCGACCTGCGCACCGGCCGCGTCCAGCCGCTGGACAACGCGGCGCGCAGCTACAATCGCCTCGCATGGAGCGAAGACGGTGCGGCGCTCGCCGTGCTGAAGGGCGTGGCGGTCGACAAGATGAGCGAGCGCGACAACCTGCTCGTCGCGTTCCCGAATGTGCAGGCGGCGCTCGACGCGGAGCCAGCCGCGGTGACGCTCGATCCCGCCAAGGCGGAAGGCTTTCCGAAGGGCTGGGTGGTCAGCGATCGCGCGACGCTCTCCTGGAGTGATGACAAGAAGCGTGTCTTCTTCGGTATCAAGGAGCAGGTGGCGGCTCCCGACACGACCCGCCGCCGCGGTACCGACGAGGCCGCCGACGTGGACGTCTGGAACACGGGCGACGAGCGCATCCAGTCGATGCAGATGATTCGCGCCGAGCAGGATCGCAACTTCACGTTCCGCCAGGCGTTCGACGTGTCTGGCGCGAAGTTCGTCAAGCTCGCCGATTCGACGATGCGCGACCTCGACGTCGCGCCTGATGGCCGCTGGGCCGTCGGCCGCGACACCCGGGGCTATGTGTCCGACTACAAGCGTGCGGCCGCCGATATCTATCGCGTCAACACCACGACGGGCGAACGCACGTTGATGCTGAAGAGCCAGCTCATCAACACGTCAACTGGCAGCCACACGTTCGGCATTTCGCCCGATGGCCATCACTTCCTCTACTGGAAGGACAACAACTACCAGGACTACGATCTCGACGCGGGGACGTCGCGCACGCTCGGCGGGACGACGGCGGCGAAGTTCACCGACATGGAATTCGACCACCCCGGCCCGCGGCCTTCCTACGGCATCGCCGGGTACGCCAGTGACGGCAAAGGAGTCATCGTCCAGCACCGGTACGACCTGTGGCTGCTTCCGCTCGACGGATCGGCTGCGCGCAATCTCACCAACGGCGTCGGCGCCAAGCAGGAGATCCGGTTCCGCTATGTCCGGACCGAACCGCTCGATCCGCAACTCGGAGGCCAGCCGGGCCCGGGGGGCCCAGGCGGTGGACGCGGCGGTGGCGCCGGAATGCGTGCCACGATTGACCTCACGAAGCCGATCACACTCTCGGCGTACGGCGAATACACCAAGAAGGCCGGCTTCTACGAGCTGGCTGCCGGCCAACTGAAGGAAGTTGTGTACGAGGACGCGGCGTTCAGCAATCCTGTGAAGGCTGCCAAGGCGGACAAGTTCCTGTTCACTCGTCAGACGTATGTCGAGTTCCCGGACCTGCGCGTTTCGGATTCGAACTTCAAGGATGCCAGGAAGATCACCAATGCCAACCCGCAGCAGGCCGAGTACCTGTGGGGTCATCGGCTCCTGTTCGACTTCAAGAACAAGGACGGCGTGCGGTTGCAGGGGATTCTCTCGATTCCCGACGACTACACGCCCGGCGAGAAGCGCCCGATGCTGGTGAACTTCTACGAGAAGAATTCCCAGAACCTCAACCGCTACAACGCGCCGAGCTACCTCAGCAGCATGGGCTCGTCGCCCATCCAGGCGGTGAGCGAGGGCTACGTGACGATGATGCCGGACATCTACTTCCGGACCGGCGCGTCGCACAGCGACATGCTCGAGTGTGTTGAGGCGGCCGTGCGGAAGGTGATCGAGATGGGCTACGTCGATCCGAAGCGCATCGGGATCAACGGGCACAGTTACGGCGGCGAAGGCGCGGCCTTCATCGGCACACGGTCGAGGCTGTTTGCCGCGGTCGGAATGGGCGCGGGCGTGACCGACCTGACCGTGGACTTCAACCAGAACTGGGGCTGGTCGTACCAGGTGAGCGGCGGCAGCGGCGCCAACGGACACGACTACTATCTCTTTAGTCAAGGGCGCGAGGGCGTGTCACCGTGGGACAAGCCGGAGATGTACCGGTTCGAGTCGGCGCTCACGCACGTGCCTGAAGTGACGGCGCCATTCCTGATCATGCACGGCACGGCCGACCCCACCGTGTCGTTCACGAACGGGCTCGGCTTCTACAACGCGCTTCGTTACAACAACAAGAAGGCCGTTCTGCTGGCCTATCCGGGTGAGGGGCACGGCCTGCGAGGCATGGCCAACCGCAAGGACCTGACGATTCGCTACTTTCAGTTCTTCAATCACTATTTGAAGGGTGCCCCGGCGCCGAAGTGGTTTGCCGAGGGCGTGCCCTTCCTTGAGAAGGACGCGAACCGAGACCCGCGAACGGTCAAGTAGCGGTCCGGCTATACTGAAGGGATATGTTCAGACACTCCTGCCGCGTTGCGTCGGTCGTTGCTCTGCCGTTGTTGCTGGCCGCGTGTTCGTCTTCCGGCAGCCGCGCCGACGGATCGTCGGCTGGCAGCCAGTCTGGCCGGGCCGGTGGACGTGGAGCTGCCGGCCCTGTGCCCGTCGTCACCGCGCGCGTCGAGCAGCGGGCCGTGCCGGTGACGCTCCAGGTTGTCGGGACGGTCGAGGCGATGTCCAGCGTGCAGATTCGATCCCAGGTGACGGGCCAGTTGAGCGCCGTTCACTTCGCGGAGGGCCAGGAGGTAGCCATCGGCCAGCCGCTCTTCAGTCTCGATTCCCGGCCGTTTCTGGCGACCGTGCAGCAGGCTGAAGCCGTTCTTGCGCGCGACACGGCGACGCTGCAGAACGCGCGGGCCCAACAGGCGCGAACCGAGACGCTGTTCAAGCGCGGGCTGATTCCGCGCGATCAAAACGACACTCAACTCGCCGGCGTCGAGTCCTCGGCTGCCACCGTCGCGGCTGACAAGGCCGCACTCGAAGGTGCGCGGCTGAACCTTCAGTATACGGACATCAAGTCCCCGATCAACGGACGGACCGGAACACTCGGTGCGCACGTTGGAGACCTGATCCGGGCCAACGACACGACGGCGCTCGTCGTCATCAACCAACTGTCGCCCGTCTACGTGACCTTCGCCGTCCCCGGCCGCTACCTGACCGACATCCGTCGCTACCAGGCGCAGAAGCCGCTTCCGGTCACCACGGCCGGGCCCGCGCCATCGGACCCGATCGCGCCGGCCGAGGGTGACGCGAGCGCTACGCCTCCAGGGACTAGCGGCTCAACCGGGGAGGCGTCATCGCCAGGCGCCCCCACGGTCTCTGCCCGGGGCGTCCTCAGTTTCATCGACAACATGGTCGATTCGACGACCGGGACGATCCGTTTGAAGGGGACGTTCCCGAACAGCGATCGCCAGTTGTGGCCGGGCGCGTTCGTGCAGGTGACACTTCAACTGACCACCGAGGCCAACGCGCTGCTCGTGCCCGCAACCGCCGTTCAGATGTCCCAGGACGGCCAGTTCATCTACGTCGTGAAGCCGGATCGCACGGTCGAAATGCGGCCGGTCAGGGTCGACCGGCAGCAGGGTGACGCCGTCGTTGTGGCCGAGGGACTCTCCGCCGGAGAGGTGGTGGTGACCGACGGGCAGCTTCGCCTCACGCCTGGCGCGAGCGTGTCGGAACGGACCGACGCCAACGCGGGCCGCGGGCCGGGAGGCCGCCCGGGCGGAACCCAGACGACCGGCAACGGCGGCCGGCAGGGCAGCCGGTAACCTGAGGACATCATGAACGTTGCGGAACCCTTCATCCGTCGCCCCGTGGCGACGACGCTGCTGGTCTTTTCGATCCTGATCTTCGGAGTGATGGGCTACCGGCTGCTGCCGGTGAACGATCTGCCGACCGTCGATTTTCCGACGATCCAGGTGAACGCGAATCTGCCGGGTGCCAGTCCCGAGACGATGGCGGCCTCGGTCGCGACGCCACTCGAAAAGCAGTTCTCGACCATTGCGGGCGTCAGTTCCATCAGTTCCAGCAACACGCAAGGCGGCACCAATATCACGATTCAGTTCGACCTGAGCCGGTCGATCGACGCGGCGGCCCAGGACGTCCAGTCGATGATTGCGCGGGCACAGCGACAGCTGCCGCCGGGGATGCCCTCGCCACCGTCGTTCCAGAAGGTCAATCCCGCAGACTCACCGGTGCTGTTCCTGACGCTGAGTTCGTCCACGCTGCCACTCTCGCAGCTCGATCGGTATGCACAGAACCTCCTCGCGCAGCGCCTCTCGATGATCACGGGCGTGGCGCAGGTCAATGTGTTCGGGTCGCAGAAGTATGCCGTGCGCGTCGATGTCGATCCTCAGCAGCTCGCGTCCAGGCAGATCGGCATCGACCAGGTGGCGCAGTCGATTGCCTCGTCGAACGTCAACCGCCCGACCGGGACGCTGTACGGGCCCGACCGCAACTACGTCATCCAGGCCGCAGGACAGCTGCTGAACGCCGAAGGATACGCCTCGATCGTGGTCGCGTATCGGAACGGGAGCGCGGTCCGTCTGGACGAACTGGCGCACGTCTACGACGGCGTCGAGAACGAGCGCAACGCCGGCTGGTACAACGGGTCCCGGACGATTTACCTCGCGATCCAGCGGCAGCCTGGCACCAACACTGTCGAAGTCGTCGAGCGCATCAAGGCGCTGCTTCCTCAACTCGAGCAGCAGCTTCCCGCATCGGTCCAGCTGAGGGTCCGGAGCGATCGGTCGGTGCCGATCCGCAACTCGGTCGACGACGTGAAGTTCACGCTGCTGCTGACCGTGTGCCTCGTCGTCCTCGTCATTTTTCTGTTTCTGCGGAACGTGTCGGCGACGATCATTCCCAGTCTCGCGCTGCCGTTCTCGATCGTCGGCACCTTCGCGGTGATGTACGTCTTCGGCTACAGCCTCGACAATCTGTCGCTGATGGCGCTGACGCTCTCGGTCGGGTTCGTCGTCGACGACGCCATCGTCATGCTGGAGAACATTGTCCGGCACATGGAGATGGGGAAGCCGCGGCTGCAAGCCGCGCTCGACGGCTCGAAGGAGATCGCGTTCACGATCATCTCGATGACGCTCTCGCTGGCCGCCGTCTTCATTCCGGTGCTGTTCATGGGCGGCGTCGTCGGCCGGCTGATGCACGAGTTCGCGGTGACGATCGGTGCGGCCATTCTCGTGTCCGGGCTCGTGTCGCTGACGCTGACGCCGATGCTCTGCAGCCGGTTCCTGAAGGCGCCCCACGCGATTCGGCATGGGCGTTTCTACAACGTGATGGAGCGGATGTTCGACGGGTGGCTGAGGGGCTACTCGTGGTCGCTGCGGCAGACCATCCGATTCAAGGGCACCACCATGGTGGTGCTGGGGTTCGTGCTCGCCGGCACCGTGTATCTGTTCACGATCATCCCGATGGGGTTCATTCCCAGCGTGGACACCGGCCAGCTGAGCGGCCAGATTGAGACCGCGCAGGGACTCGGGTTCGAGGCCAGCGTCGCCCGCGTCAAGGACGTGATGAACGTCCTGGCAGGCGATGACAACGTCGCCGGTTACACCGCGAATGTGTTCGGGTCCGGCGGCCGCCTGAACGTGGACCTCAAGCCTCGCGCCGAGCGATCGCTCGACGCCGACCGGGTGATCGAGGCATTGCGGCCGAAGTTCGCCCGCATCCCGGGCATCAGGGTGTTTCTGACCAATCCGCCGGCGATTCGCATCGGCGGCATGATGACGCGCAGCCAGTATCAGTACACGCTGCAGGATCCGGACACCGAGGAACTGTATCGCTCGGCGCCGCGGTTCGAAGGCGCGCTGCGATCCATCGACGGTATCGAAGACGTGACGTCCGATCTGCAGATCCGCAACCCGCAGATCACCGTCGATCTGGACCGCGACCGGATTGCGACGCTCGGCCTCACGGTGGACCAGGTCGAGTTGGCGCTGACCTCGGCGTACGGATCGCGGCAGGTGTCGCAGATCTTCGCGCCCGACGATCAATACCAGGTCATCCTGCAGGTCGCGCCACGGTATCAGCGCGATCCCGCCGCCTTGTCCATGCTGTACGTGCAGACGGCCGCCGGCAAGCTCATACCGCTCTCGACCATCGTTTCCACGCGTCAGACCGTTGGACCGCTGTCGGTCAACCACACCGGCCAGCTCCCGTCGGTGACACTGTCATTCAATCTACGGCCGGGCGTCGCGCTGGGCGACGCGGTGGCGCGTGTGCAGGCCGTCGCTCGCGACACGCTGCCGGCCACCGTGGCGGGCAGCTTCCAGGGCACGGCGCAGGCGTTTCAGGATTCGATGACCGGCCTGGGGTGGGTACTCGCGCTCGCGATCTTCGTCATCTACGTGGTGCTCGGCATCCTCTACGAGAGCTTCATCCACCCGCTCACCATTTTGTCGGGCCTTCCCGCGGCGGGCTTCGGGGCGCTGCTGACGTTGCTGCTGTTCAAGCACGATCTGAACATCTACGCCTTCGTCGGCGTCATCATGCTGGTGGGGCTGGTGAAGAAGAACGGCATCATCATGATCGACTTCGCGATTGAGGCGCGGCGCCGGGACAACCTGAGCGCCAGCGAGGCCATCTACGAAGCGTGCCGCGTCCGCTTCCGGCCGATCATGATGACCACGGGGGCGGCGCTGATGGGCACCTTGCCGATCGCGCTCGGCTGGGGCGCCGGTTCCGAAGCGCGGCGGCCGCTGGGCCTCGCGGTGGTGGGCGGCCTGATTGTGTCGCAGACGCTGACCCTTTTCGTGACGCCGATCTTTTACATCTACATGGAGCGGTTTCAGACGTGGCTGGATCATCGGAAATCCGTGAAAGCGTCGGCGCTCCCGGCACTCGGCGTCTCCGCCGATGGTCCCGCAAGCGGAGTCTGAGGACGCCAACCCCGCGATGCCCGAGGTGTGAAGCAGGTGACACGGTTCCTCCGCGGGTTGTCGGTTGCCGCCGTGTTTGCCATTGCCACCGTCATCATGGCAGGGCCGTTCTGTAACTTCTCCGAGCTGAGTTCGGCCGTTTATCCTGGCGACGCGAGACTTGGCGCGTGGGTGCTGGCGTGGGACAATCACGCCCTGCTCCACGGGCTGCCGTTGTTTCAGGCGAACTACTACTACCCGACTGTCCAGAGCCTCGCCTACAACGAGCACCTGTTTGGCCTGTCCCTGTTCACGCTGCCCATCTTTGCCACGACCGGCAACGCCGTGCTCGGATTCAATATCGTGTTGCTGGTGTCGTGGTTCGCCAACGGCCTGGCCGCCTATGCGCTGATCTACCGCCACGTCCGTGACAGACTGGCCGCGGTGGCCGGCGGGCTGATCTACGCATTCTCGTACTACCGGATGCTGCACGGGCATTCCCATGCGCACCTGGTCTGGGCCTTCCTGATTCCGCTCTCGCTCATTGCGCTCGAGCGGTGGTTCATTCGCCCGACATGGCCTCGCCTGGTCACACTGACGGCGGCCATCCTGTGCGAGGTGCTGACTTCCTGGTACATGGCCGTCATGGTTCTGCTGGCGAACGCCCTGTACTTTCTATGCTTGTGGATTGGCGCCACGTGGGGAGGGAGGCGCGGGCAGGCGAACGCCGGGGCTCCCAGCCGGCGCTTGCTGAAGCTGGCAGGCCAGTCCCTGGTGGCCGTCGTCGCGACGCTGCCCATTGTTGCTTACTTCGCCAGACCCTACTCGGCCTTGCCCGCCGTGGGATTCGGAGAGGCAGCCAGGTACTCGGCCAATCTGACGGCGCTGCTGTATCCACCGCTGAACACGTGGATGGGACGTTGGCTGGTCAGCCTCGGGGATGGCCGCCCGCGCTGGATCTGGGGCGAGACGACCCTGTACCTCGGCGCCGTCGCAGTGCTGTTGGCTGGCATCGGCATCGGCGTGCTCGCCATTCCTTCGATCCGGCGACGGAGCCTGCCTGGAGTCACGCCGGTTGTCGCCGTGTTTTCGGTGGCGTTGGGTGCGGTGGCGCTCCTGCTGGCTCTCGGGCCGTCTTCCGCGTTCGTAGAAGGACGCGGAGGTTGGTACCCATTCGATCTATTCGCCAGGGTGCCGTCTATGGCATCGTTCAGGTGCCCAGCCCGCTTTACCGAATTACTCTTGTTGTCGATGGCCTTGCTGGGCGGTGCCGGCGCCACCGTGCTGCACCACAGGTTCGGATGGAAGGGCCGTCTCGCGACCATCCTGCTGATCCCGGTGATGTTGTCGGAATGGTACGTCGTGGATTTCCCGCTGGGCAAACCGAAGCCTGAGCCGATACCGCCCGTCTATCTCTATCTGGCCACGCTCGACGCACATGCAGTCGTGTCGCTTCCTACCCACCGCGACCGGCGCGAAGAGTGGACGCTGCCAGCCGACTATCTCCTGTACTCGACGGTGCACTGGCACCCAATCGTGAATGGGTTCGGCCGCGCGGAGCCCCCGGGGTATTCTCGCGTGATCAGTCACATGGCGGCGTTTCCCGGCCCCAACGGCACGCAGACCTTTCGTGCACTGGGCGTCGACTATGTCGTGCTGCACAGCGCCCGGTATCCTGACCTGGCGGCGGGGATCATTGCTGAGGCGCTGGCAAGCCCCGATTGGGAACTGGTCACCAGATCGGACGCGGACTACCTGTTCCACCTTCGGCCTGCACCCATCGCGCAGGGACGGTGAACGGATCGGGTCTGGCCCCACCCCGACCGGCCTGCAAGATTTCGGAGCGACATCGTTCTCTATGCAGGAGGACGATATGTTGCACCGCATTCCGCTCGCCTTGGCGCTGGTTCTTGGGATCCTGGCTTCCGGTCGGCTCACCGCAGACTCTCGGCCGTTCGTGCCGGCCGCCCGCATCGACATCCTGGTTGACGGGGCGCCTCGCCCCCAGTACACGGCTCGGGGAACCTCGTACATCGAGGCGCTCAAGGGACGGCCCTACGCCATCCGCGTGACCAATCCGTATCCCGTCCGGGTGGCCGTCGCGCTCTCGGTCGATGGCCTCAACACGATCGACGCGCGCCACACGACGGCCGCCGCCGCCCGCAAGTGGGTGATCGAGCCGTACGGAACCGTCGTGATCAGCGGATGGCAGACCAGCCTGTCGGATGCGCGGCGCTTCGAGTTCACCACCGAAGCGCGCTCCTACGGCGCGAGCCTGGGCAGGATTGAGGACCTCGGCGTCATCTCGGCGGTGTATTTCCGCGAGCGGCTGCCGAAGCCGATGCCAGTCACTGCGTGGGACTCGCGGTCGCGGGAGGGCGCGGCGCCCTCTGGAGCGTCGCGCAACGCGGAAGGAGCCGGTGCCGCCGGCTCCGCTGACGCAGCCGCGGCGCGGCGTGGATCGGAGGCGGCGAAGGCGGCACCGGGTGCAGCGCCATCTGTGGCGGCCCAGTCGGCCGAGTACGCCGCGACCGGTATGGGCCGGTCGATCGACCACGCGGTGACCGCCATCTCGCTCGACCTGGAGGACACGCCGGCCGCATCGCTGACCCTCCGCTATGAGTACCGCACAGTGCTCGTGCGTCTGGGCGTCCTGCCGGCGGTCCAGCCTGGTGATGAGGTCCTTGATCGCCGCGAACGGGCCCGTGGGTTTGCGCCGGGGTTCTGCCCGGAGCCGAAGCGGTAGACGGTTCAGGATCGGCTGCCGATCATCAGACCTGTCGGGCCGACGAGACGGATCCGGCTCACATCCCGGAGGCCCGCTTCGATCATCCACGCCCGGTACTCATCCTCGGAGTAACTCGCGCCTGCCTCTGTTCCGACGAGCATGTTCAGCGAGAAGAGGGCAGCCGCCTTGGGTGCCGTCTTCGTCGAGTCGAGAATGAAGTCCTGCACGACGACGCGGCCTCCGCTACGCAGGGCGGCGAAGCAGCGCTTGAGCAGGTCGCGGTTCTCGTCGGGGCCGAGCATGTGGCAGATCGCCGAGAGCAGCACCAAATCGAAGTCCTCGCCGAACGCGTCGCGGCGAAGGTCGCCGAGGCGGGTGGTCACGCGCGATTCCACACCGGCTTCGGCGATGTAGCTGCGGGCGAGCGGCAGGACCGGATCGAGATCGAACACCTCGGCGTGCAGGGCATTGCTCGCCTTCGCGAATGCGATCGAGTACGCGCCCGATCCGCCTCCGACGTCGAGCATGCGCGCGACGCCGGTGGTGCCCACGGCCTCGACGACCGCGCGGGACCGTTCCGACGCGTTCCGATGCATGGCGGCAATGAACCAGCGCGTCCAGTCGGCTTCGCGATCGGCCTTGGCACCTGTTCCGGAACGCACCGCCCCGGTCAGCGTCGACCAGCGTTGCCACAGGCCGATGTAGTGCATCATCGCGGCTCGGGCGTCGTTCTGCCCGCCGGCGGTGAGAAACCGCTTCGATGCGGGAGTTACACTGAACACCCCGTCCTTCTTGACGAGCAGGCAAAGCGCCGTGAGCGCGTTGAGGAGCATCTCCGTCGCACGTTCATCGGCGCCGATCGTCTTCGCGACCTGCGCGGCGGTTGCCCGGTCTCCGACAGCGGAGAAGACGTCGAGTTCAATCGCGCTCAGCACGACGCGGCTGTCCTGGAAGCCGCGGATCGTCTGCATCAGGTCATCGGGCATGACGCCGGCGGCATCGCGCGCCCGCAGGCCGGCGAAGTACTTGTCGCGATTGGTTCGAATCTCGTTCTCGAGCGCCGACGCGTCGCGGTTGACGAGCCGCTCCACGGGGCGGCCCTGCTGGAAATGGCTTTCCACAATCTCCGGGACGTCTTCCGGCTTCACGCCGGAGTACCAGATGCCATCGGGGTAGATGACCAGGTTCGGACCGCGCTCGCACAGCCCAAGTGATCCGCACGTGGTCAGCTGAACGTGGTTGACGAGACCGCGAGCCGCGATCTCTTTGCGGAGGGCGTCGATCATCACAGCCGAGCCGCGGGCCGCGCATCCCGGTAC
The DNA here is from genome assembly GCA_026393755.1 of Acidobacteriota bacterium. Taxonomy (NCBI): domain Bacteria; kingdom Pseudomonadati; phylum Acidobacteriota; species Acidobacteriota bacterium. The sequence continues at coordinate 14,209 of JAPKZO010000017.1, read as the reverse complement.
GCCTTCCGGCTTCTGCTGGTCGCACGCGTAGACGTGAAAGCGAAATGGTTCCATGAAGAGTAATTATGTGCGATTGGCCGACGCGGACTCAACCGGCACGTCCACACGTGGCGCAAGGTGCGGTCGTCCGTGAAGCGCCGGGAGGTCGCGTTGGGGCCCGCCTACGCCGCGCGGCGGGCGCGTCGCGCTCGGAATGCCAGGTAGGCGAACGAGACCGCGGCGAGCCAGATGCCGCCTGCCACCCATGCGATGCCCAGACCGACGAAGAAGCAGTCCACCAGGACCAGCAGGAGCGCGGCAATTCCGACAAGCGGCAGCCAGGGGTAGAAGGGCATGCGGACCCGGCCGGGTGGCAGTCCCTGCCTCGCTCGCGTTCGCCTGAACGCCAGCAGCGTCACCAGCACGGTGATCCACACCAGGATGCCCCCGAAGATCGCGATGCCGAACAGCCACTGATACGCGGAGCTGGCAAACTCCACCGCCAGCACCGCGGCCAGCGCCAGACCGACAGTCGAGGACAGAATCGCGTTTCTCGGCGAACCCTGCGGCGACAGGCGGCCGAATGCCGCCGGTGCGAATCCGCTGCGCGCCAATGAGAACAACATCCGGCCCGTGAGGTACAGGTTGGTGTTCATCGACGACAGAGCGGCTGTCAGGACGACGAAGTTCATGAGCCCGGCGGCGAAGGGCACCCCGAGCGATCGGAACACGGTCACAAACGGGCTCTCCGCCAGACCCGCCCGCTGCCACGGCACGATCGCCACCACGAGTGCGATCGCCACGATGTAGAACAGGCCGAGGCGGATGACGATGCTCCGGAGCGCGCGCGGCACCTCGCGTTCGGGGTCCATCGCCTCGCCTGCGGTCACCGCGATGATCTCGATCCCGTAGAAGGAGAACATGACGACGAGCATCGCCTTCATGATCCCCGCAGCCCCATTCGGCACGAATCCGCCGGTCGCCGGATTGAAGAGGTTGGTGAGCCCGACGGGCGCGACCGCACCGAACCCGGTGAACACATACGCGGTCCCGAGCACGACGAAGACGAGGATCGCCGAGACCTTGATCATCGCGAACCAGTATTCGACCTCGCCGAAGAGCCGGACCGCGGTCAGATTGACGAGAATGAGTGCGGCCGAGTACGCGACGACCCAGATCCAGAGCGACACGTCAGGGAACCAGAACTGCGTGTAGATGCCGGCGGCCGTCACCTCGCCCCCCACCGCCACGACCTGCGCGAACCAGTAGGTGTAGCGGACGGCGAACCCCGCCCAGGGGTTGAGGTAGATCTCGGCATAGACGCCGAAGGAACCGGCTGTCGGATGGACCACCGCCATCTCGGCCAGCGCATACATCATGATCAGGCAGAGCCCGACACCCAGCACGTAGGAGACGATCACCGCCGGGCCGGCCTGTCCGACGGCCATCCCGCTGCCGAGGAACAGTCCGGTGCCAATCGCGCCGCCCATCGCGATCATCGTCATGTGGCGCCGGGTGAGTTGCCGCTGAAGACCGCCCTCGCGCTCGACCAGTCGATCGCCTGGTGACGTCATGGTTCGTGCAGCCGGTAGTACTCGTCGAGCATCCTGGGCAGATCGACCACCGAGCCGCGCGTAGGACCTTCGGTCAATGGTTCAGAGAGGAATCGATCGGGGAGGGTATCGTCCGCCTTCGTGACGCCGAAACGCCGGTTCAGCCGCAAGTCGCGTTCCACCGCCTCGCCGAAATGCGCCTCGAGCCGGTCGGGCGTGTACCGCACGCCGGTTGCCGCCGCCAGCAGCGATGAGGCGCTCTCGAGGTTGATCACGTCCATGCAGAGGCCGACGTTCTTGCACATCGTGAGCGAGTCGGTGAGCAGCGCGATCTTCTCCGAGTAGGTGACCAGCGCCGCTTTGCCCTCCTCGGCCAGACGGTCGGCAGCCTTTTCGGTTCCGAATCTCTGCCGCGCCACCTCCCATCGCTCCGTCAGCTCGAAATACGGCTCGGCCCGCAGGTGGTCGGCGCCCCGCGACGCCACCGCATAGGTCAGGCCGTAGGCCTTGATGCCCCGGGGATCGCCGCAGATGATGTCCAGGCCCTTGACCTGCATCACCAGTTTCTGCGCGGCTTCGGAGAAGCGCCTGGAGAATCGCGTCGCGCCCTCAGCCAGCGCGTCGCCGATCCCGCGCCGGTGCGCGATCAGCTCAACCAGCCGGCGCACCACGTCGCAATCGCCCCACGAGATCCGCATGCCGTCCACGTCGTCTGGCGTCACCAGGCCCTTCTCCTGGCACTCCATCAGCCAGCCGACGATTTCACACACGGCCAGCGAATCCATCCCGTACTGGTTCAGGGTCCGGTTCATCTCCAACGCGAACGGCAGGCTGCGGCTGCCGATGCGCGACGTGAAGCCGCACAGCGTCTCGAACTCCGGCCCTTCGGCCTCGACCCCCTCGCAGACGTAGTACCGCGAGCAATGGACGTGACAGTTGTAGCAGCTCTTGTTCTTGACCTTGAAGGTGGATGCCAGCGTCTCGCCCGACACCTCGTTGACGTACGAGCAAAGGCCCTCTTGAAAATGCCGCGTCGGCAAGATCCCGACGCGGTTGAGATCCTGCATCAGCATCGTCGTCCCGAGACGCCGGCGCTTCTCGTACTCAGGATGATCGAGGATCGCGCGGTGGACCTTGCGCACCTCGTCGAGGAACCGGAGCGGGTCGTGGAGACGCACAGGGCGCGTGCCGCGCACCGCGATCGCCTTGATGTTCTTCGACCCCATCACCGCGCCCATCCCGGCGCGGCCGTTCACGCGATTGCCGCTCGATACGAGCGCGGCGAAGCGTACGCGGTTCTCTCCGGCGACGCCGATCGCCGCCACCTGGATGTCCCAGTCGCCATGGGCCTGACGGATGGCGGCCGTCGTCTCGACGACGTTGCGGCCGGCCAGTTCGGGGCACGGGACGAACTTCACGCCGTCTTCGGTGACGAGCAGGTACGACAGGGCATCGGCGCACCCGGTGATGACGATCTGATCGAAACCCGTCAACTTGAGTTCAGGGCCGAAGTGGCCGCCCGCGGCCGAGTCGCCCAGGATCCCGGTCAGAGGCGACCGCGCCGTGACCGTGTAGTACGCCGACGCCGGCAGCAGCGTGCCCGTGAGCGGGCCGATCCCGAAGATGAGGACATTGTCGGGGCCCATCGGATCGGACGCCGGATCGAGATCTTCGGCAAGCCGCTTCGTGTTGGCGGCGCGCCCGCCGATGACGTCTTTGATCCACCGCGGATCCAGACGTTCGATCTCGAACCGGCGCGAGGTCACGTCCACGCGGAGGATCCGGCCCCCGTAGCCGCACGTACCGTCAGCCACGGGTCACGCCCCAGGTTTCGCGTACCGACAGGCCGAGCGCCCGGACGAAGATTGCCCGCTTGTGACTCGGCGCCAGCCGCTCGCTGTCTACCTTGAACGAGGCGAGAACCGTCTTGCCGCCCGCCCCTGGCGCGAAAACGATCGCGCCCTGCGTGCACGCGTCGACGCATCGGGGTTGTCCGCCGCACAGGTCGCAGACGTACGCGATGCCGTCCACCGGTTCTATCGCGCCTATCGGGCACGACCGGGTGCAGGCACCGCATTCCGAGCACAACGTGGGCGAGACGATGACCTGGCCGAGCGGACCAAGCGTGAGCGCGTCGTCCGGGCACGCGAGGCAGTAACGCTCCGCGCACTGCGGGCAGACGACGGGCGCGTCCACGCCGAGCTCATAGAGATTGACGACCCGGATGCGAGAGAGAAGCCGGCCGCCGCTGCCGGTATGGTGAAACGCGCACGCTGCCTCGCAACAGCGACAGCCAGTGCATTTGCTGGCGTCAATCCGAATCATCAGCCAGCCTCTCCAGCCGGAACACGACCTGGCCTTTCGGATCCGGGCAGGTGAAGTGGCTGACGGCATGGACCCAATGGCTGGGCTCCAGCCGGTCCTGAACGTTCATGATGGGGAAGACAGGCATCATGGTTTGCAGCGCCCACATGCAGACGAACTTCCCATCGGGAACCGACAGCTTCGACCCGTCGAGGTAGAAACAATCGCCGACCATCATCGGCAGATTACAGCAGCCGCCGACACGTTCGACCGACACCTTGATCCTGGCCATCCCGTTTCCTCTTGGTCGCTGCGAAACGGTTATCATACTCGACGGAGAGTCATCGGAGAAGGAGGCGTCGAATGCGCAGATTGCTTGTCGCGTCGATCGTAGCGGCGTCGCTGGCCTGGCTGAAGCAGCTGTCAAAAGGGCTGATTGGCTCTTCCGCACCGCTGTTCGAGGCTTTTCGGGCTGCGGTCGTTCAGGCGTGCTCTGGGATGCGGTGTGCCCGGTCGTGACCCCAGGGTCTCGCGATGGACCGGCATCCGGTTGATTTCGACGCTAGAAGCGATGCAGATACGACGCCTTGATGAAGAGCCCGCGGCTGGTGGTGAGGTACGAACCCTCGCCCGGGATCCACGCCTGCTCGCGGTAGTCACGCTTCTCGAACAGGGTTCCATATCCCGCGTAGAACACGGTCCCCGGCCTCACCTCGTACGATGACATGAAGTCGCCAAGGACCCGCCTGTCCCCGCTGTCGTACTGCACGATTCCACGGACGGCGAACCGGGCTGAGAACTGGTACGTGGTCTTCGTGTTGACGACGCGGGCGTCATAGACGCGGCCGGCACCGCCGGGTCGATCCAGCGTCACGCGTTGAACAGAGACGTTTTGTGCGAAGCGCGCGCTTGGCTGCAGCAGAACAGTGACGGACTGCATGGCCGAGGGACCGACAAAGGGGGCGACCGGATCGTAGTAGAGGCCGTTGCCGGCCCTGACCTGGCCGCTGAGGTACAGCCAGTTAGTCATCTGCAGGTTGCCCTGGAGGCGGAACGAGCGCTGGTCGAACTCCCGATGCGCCCAGGCTTCCTGTATGTGGATGACGTCGGCTCGCAGGCTCCCGTTGCGGGTGAAGTTCGACCGGATGGCAAAGACCTGCAGATTGTCGTGCCCCGCCTGCACACGATCGCGCACGTATTGCAGGAACACAAATGGATTGATCTTCTTTAGCCATGGCGTGCGGGTCTTGTCCGGGTAGAAGTTCAGGCCGCCGTACATCCAGCCGCCCGTGATCCCCGTGCGGTTGTAGAAGGCGGTATCCATCTGAAAGTCCCGATCGTAGTGTTCGACTTGCGTGGCAAATCCCACTCGCTTCGAGTCGTACGCGTAGCTCGCCTGGGCCATCGCCCCAGTCCGGGACGAGGCCCCGGCCCCGGGATCGGTTGATGAGGACCGCAGCACCGTCGCGTTGATTTGCTGATGGGACCCAATCCGAAGCGACATGTCGCCGCCGGCGACCCGGTTGTTGCCGCCCGCGAAGTCGGTCTCCGTGACGATGGCGCCGAGGTAGCTGCTCGGCGCCAAACTGTAGGTCGCGCGCACGATGTTGAACAGTTTGCGCTTCCCCTCGAACTGCGGATCGAGCCGGCCCGCCGCGTCGTCAGAGGCACTGATCGTGCCGAATGTCACCCGGCCGACCGTGCCGGACAGCTTCACGCCGAACAGCGGATCCGCGATGCGCCGGGTATGGACGGCGGTCGCCATGTTGCCGTCACCGCCGGTGCCGGAGACTTCGAAGACGCCCATCCCTTCCATGAAGAACGGCCGCTTCTCGCTGAAGAACACCGGGTATCGCTGGTTGACCTGGACCTGGAAGCTGTCGCTTTCGACCTGACTGAAGTCCGGATTGATGGTGCCGTCGAGCGTCACCGCCGACGTGATGCCGAGCTTCGCGCTGACACCGATGTTGGTCGTCCCATCGGCAGCCGACCACTGATCGGGCGCGGTACGGGTCTGGTTGACCGACTCGGTGACGGCCGGCATCACTTCGCGCACACCCGGCCACGCCAAGTCGTGCACCATCATCGTCGCCTCTCGCTCGAAGGCGGACTTGCCAGGGGGAAGGTCGGGCCACGATACCGACATGCCGAGCCGGCTGATCCGGCGCCAGAACAGGACGCGCATCGGTACGTCGGCTCCGCTCTTGAACCGAAGGCTCTGCACCGGCACTCGAATCTCTACCGTGTAGCCGTCTGGCGTCAGCTTCGCCGCGCTGTCCCAGATCCAATCCACAGACGAGTTCTCGCCCTTCGCCGCGCTGGTCAGGATATCGCCCTGCACGCCACTGGGATTCACGAACATGTCGTAGGAGGTCTGACCGTTTCCCATGGCGTCCAGCTTGAGACCGACCCAGTCGTCGTTGAACATGTTGTCGCGGCGAGCGATGGTCGTCTTGATCTTTGACGGATCGGGATCGGAGCAGCGAAAGGCGAAGTAGAAGTACCGTTTGTCGTACCCGACCCACACCGTGGTCTGGTGGGGCAGGCGTTCGCCGTAGAGAGGGTTGTAGGAGACCCATTCGCCTGTTGGCAGAGGCTCAGCGGGCCACTCGCCGGCGTCCAGGCGGCCATCGATCTTCGGGGGGTTGTCGAGAAAGCGCAACACCATCGTCGGGGGCGGCGAATCGGCGGCGGCGACGGCGCCGGGGACGGCCAGCGTGAAGATGGCGACGAGAGCAGGCACAAGCTGGTGCAGATCACGGGACATGTATGGTTGGACGGAACTTCGACGCCGGAAGTTTACCAGTGGCCGGCGACTCCGGACCGTCCGGCTGGATCAGCGCGTCGATATCGACCAGATCCTGGGGACGTCCGACCGCCTGCGCTTTTCGGACGAGGTCGCTGCGGGCGAGACAGGCCACCGGTTTGGCGCCGAACTTGACGTTCTCACCCAACCCCGGTAGCTTCTTCACCACGCCACGCCGCCGCGCGGGCGGTCTGGCCGACCTGAATCGAAGGGCGCTGATGTCTGTGACCGCCCGGCTCGTGCTGTCCCGTTACCGTATCGTGTCCCCGCTCGGCGAAGGCGGTATGGGAGCCGTGTATCGCGCGCGCGACACGAAGCTGGAGCGCGAGGTCGCGATCAAGATCTTGTCCGAGGCGCTCGCGACGGACCCGGCCGCTCTCGCACGGTTCGAGCGGGAGGCGCAGGCCGTCGCCACGCTTTCGCATCCCAATATTCTCGGCATCCACGATTTCGGGGTTGAGCGGGGCACGCCCTATGCGGTGATGGAGCTGCTGGAAGGGCAGACCCTCCGGGAACTGATGGGCGGCGCGGCCGTGCCACCCCGCAAGGCCGTCGAGTACGCGCTGCAGATTGCCGCGGGCCTGGCGGCGGCGCACGCGGGCGGGATCACGCATCGCGATATCAAACCCGAGAACGTGTTCGTTACGCGGGACGGGCACGTGAAGATCCTGGATTTCGGACTCGCGAAGCAGCGTCAGGCCGCGCCAGCGGATGCAACCGTGGTGACCACGAGGAACATGTCGACCGAACCGGGGATGGTCATGGGCACGGTCGGGTACATGGCGCCAGAGCAGATCCGCGGTCAGCCGATCGATCACCGCGTGGACATCTTCGCGTTCGGGGCGGTGCTCTACGAACTGCTGGCCGGGCGGCGCGCGTTCCAGGGCGCGACGCCGGCCGACACGGCGAGCGCGGTGCTGAAAGAGGACCCTCCGGAATTGGCGACGACGGCCGCCGCTCACATCCCGCCCTCGCTCGATCGCATCGTGCGGAGGTGCCTGGAGAAGAACCCCGACGAGCGCTTCCAGTCGGCGCGCGATGTCGCCTTCGCCCTCGAGGCGATGTCGGGCTCGAGTGTGGCGACCGGGCCGTCAGCGGCCGTGACCCAGCGCAAGAGGCGGCCATGGATGGCCATTGCGGCCGTTCTGGCCGTCGCCGCCGCGCTGGCGGCCGCGTTCGTCGTCGGCCGATCGAGCGGGCCATCCGGTCCTTCCAGGATCACGCGTCTCACGTACCGACACGGTCAGGTTGACGCGGCGCGCTTCGCCCCCGACGGCCAGACCATCGTCTACAGCGCCTCGTGGAACGGGAGCCCGTACGAGGTCTTTTCGACGCGGCTCGACAGCACAGAGTCGCGCGCCCTCGGTTTCCCCGGCACGGTGCTGGCGGCCGTGTCCGCCACGGGCGACATGGCGCTGCTGCGCAATGCTGTTCCGTTCATCGCCACGCAACCGACCGCCCAGGAGGGGATGCTCGCGAGGGCGCCTCTTGCAGGCGGGTCGGCACGTGACCTCGCCGAGGCCGTCCAGTTTGCAGAATGGTCTCCGGACGGCAAGCAGCTCGCCGTCGTCCGCTTCCTCGACGGAAAGTCCAGGCTCGAGTGTCCGATCGGTCGCGTCCTGTACGAAACGGGGGGGCTGATCGCCAATCCTCGTTTCTCGCCGCGCGGAGACAGGATCGCGTTCTTGGACATCCTGTCGGTTGGCTTCTTCAAGAGCGCCGTTTCGATCGTCGATCTCAGCGGCCAGCGGACCGTCCTCGCCACGTCACTCACGATGACCAACGGCCTAGCCTGGTCGCCAAGTGGGGAGGAGGTCTGGTTCGCCGGCGGACGCAATGGCCTGGCAAAGGACCTTTACGCCGTGACGCTTTCTGGCCGGGAGCGGATCGTCTTCCGGACACTGACGGGCATTCATCTGTTCGACATCGGGGCGGACGGCCGTGTTCTTCTGGCGCAGGAGCTGCGCCGCCGAGAGCTGTGGGGGCGCGCGCCGGGGGCCGTCGAGGACCGTGACTTGTCCTGGATGGACACCTCGGCTCCCGCACAGCTGGCGACCGATGGGAAAAGGCTGGTCTTCAACGAACAGGGAGAGGGAGGCGGCAGCGAGTACAGCGTGTACCTCCGTGCGATGGACGGTTCAGTGCCCGTACGGATCGGCAGCGGCAGCGCCTTCGACTTGTCGGCGGACGGCAAGTGGATCCTGACCATCGCGCACTACGGAACGCCAAGCCAGCGCATCGTCCTGCTGCCCACCGGGGCTGGTCAGCCGAGAGAGTTGCCGACCGAACCCCTCACGTACCAGGCCCTGTATTTCGGCCCGGGTGGCCGGACGATCATCTTCAGCGCCATGAAGCCCGGCGAAGCGCCGAAGATGTACATGCAGGACATCAACGCCGGCGGGACGCCGAGGGCATTCGGAGAGGGAATGCTGACCGGCATTTCGGACGCGGGATTGACGCTGGCTGAAGAACGGATCGTCGTCAGAGACTCTTCAGGACAACCGTTTCTGCAGTCCTTGACGGAGGGCAATCCAAAACCGATCCACGGCATCTCACCGAACGAGACGTCCTTCGGACGGAGCAAGGACGGCTGGCTCTACGTCTTTGCGCGGTCGGGAGGACCCAGAACCCGAGTATTTCTCGTGGACCCGGCGACCGGACGGCGGGAATTCTGGAAAGAGATCGGCCCCGCGGACGCGACGGGTGTCTGGCCTCCCGACAGCCACTATGTGACGCCCGACGGCGAGGCTTACATCTACAGTTTTGCTCGGCGTCTCTCAGATCTCTATGTGGTTGAGGGCCTGAGGTGACGCGGCGCTTCCGGAGCCAGATGTTCGCGCGGCAATGACTGGCTGATCCGGCGGCTGTGTGGCAACGCGGGGACCAGCCGCGAGGCTATCGGGTTCGAGGTCAGGTGGTTCGGCGGTCGGGTAGCGCCGGGCTGCGGATCGAGTTCCGCACGGAAGGGCGAAACAGCGGTACGCGGGCCATAATTGGCGCGAACGATTCGGATGACGGTTCAGTGGAGGAATATCGGAGCAAAGAGACGATGGAGCGTTTACTCCAGATCTTCAATATCGCCCAGATCCTTGGCGCGACCGGTTGCTCTCTTGTTTCGAATAAAGGAGTCGCGGCCGAGGACGGGGACGCTCATGTCGCCCAGTGTCTGATGAACTCGGTCCGGCCAGGCTTCGGCGAACGTGATGCCAGTCAGGCTGGTCAGGACGTCGATACGTCCAGGCGGCACTCCCATCTGGTAGACCACGCCAGGAACAGCAAAGTCAGCCTCGGAAATCTCTCCAAGCGGCGCGCCGAATTCGGCCAGCGCCGACATGGTCCGGGCAGCATTCTGAGGGGTCGCGTCGATCCAGACGTCGATGTCGCCGGTCGCCCGCGGCCGACCATGGACCGCAAGCGCGTAGGCGCCCACGACCATGAAACGAACGTCATGGGCGATGAACGACTGCAAGAGATCGACAAAGTCCTGGTTCATTCGGACGCTCGCCCCGCCACTGCCATACATCGACGCTCAGTCGCCAGACCTGGAGAAACCGCTCCGACGCAGGCTGTGTGAGCCAGTATTCAGCGTCGTGTCGCTCGGCGTCCGCGGTGGACGCGAACCGGCGAACCGTGACCCGGGCGCGCCGAGCGGCGGCACGGCTGGCATCCATCCCCGTATTGTACCGGAATGTCAGGGCCAGCAAGAGGTTGAATGCGGCCGCGAGATCCTGCGGGCGTCCGACAGCCTGTTTGTTCCGGATGAACTCGTCGCGACGGAGGTAAAAGACGGGCTCGGCGCCGAAGTGTCCGGCAACCCGATGATGATGGCGTTAACGCTCCGGGCGTTCAAGCACCGAAACCCTAAGCAAATTGAGCGCCGCCCCAGAATTTCGCGCGGCAATGACTGGCTGATCCAGCGGCTGGCTGGCAACGCAGAGACCAGCCGCGAGGCCGTCGGGTTCGAGGTCAGGCGGTTCGGCAGCCGGGTAGCGCAGGGCTGCGGATCGAGTTCCGCACGGAAGTACGAAACAGCGGTACGCGGGCTATAATTGGCGCGAAGGTCGCCCATGGACATCGCAAGCTTGAGCGAGATTGCCAGTCGCCACCGCGTGCGCCTGCTGGTGCAACATGGTTCGACCGTGTCTGGACGCGCCCATGCGAACAGCGATCTCGACATCGCCGCGTTGTTCGAGGACGATCACGAATTGCTGGCGCGAGTGGCCGCGCTCAGCGTCGATCTCCAGGGTCTCTACCGCGGGCAGGAGCTTGATGTCGCCGTCATCAACCACGCCGACCCGCTGTTCCTGAAGAAGATAGTCGAGCGATGCCAGCTGCTGTATGGCTCGCCCCGCGTGCTGGCCGAACTGAAGATGTATGCGTTCAGACGTTACCAGGATCACCGGCGTTTCCTGGCTGCCGAGCGATCCTATGTCAGACGTTCTCTCCAGCGAATGGCCGCGCGATGATCGACACTGAGTTGGTCACCAGGAAGATCCTCCTGATTACGAAGGACGTCGAGGCTCTGCAGGGGCTCGCCGACATGACGCCCGACGTGTTCCTCGAGTCCTCGATCAACGCGGTCATCGCCGAACGATACATCGAGCGAGCGGTGGGCAGAATGATCGACATCAACTACCACTTGCTCACCGAATCGGGGCAGGCACCGCCGCCCGATTACTATCAGTCATTCATCCAGTTGTCTGCGTTGGGCGTCTACCCCAGCGAGTGTGGCCAGCGGATTGCCGCTTGCGCGGGCCTCAGAAACCGAATAGCCCACGAGTACGACGACATCGACCCACAGAAACTGTTCGAGGCGGTTCGTCAGGCCGTGCACGACGTCCCTGAGTACCTTCGCGGCGTCGACACCTGGCTGTCCCGGTAGCGTAGTCAGACGTTCCGGGGTTGTGGACGTTCACGCGGCAATGACGGGATGGTCCAGCCGCTTGCTGGCACAAACTGCAGACAGGCCGCAACGTCCCCCGGCTGGAGATCAGGCAGCTCGTCAAGCACATGTTCGCGGTTCAGGCCGGCGGCCAGAAGATCCAGCACGTCGCTGAACAGTACGGTCACGTCGCGCCACGCGATTTCGGACCTGCCGCCACGCGAATTCGCTGGATGATGCGCGACATGTCGAATGGACTCGCGTGGTGATGCGGTGCTCAGCGGTGCCAAGTGGTGCCCGTTAGTGCGGAGTTCCCCACCGATGTGCCTACCACTGCGTCGTCCGCTACTTCGGCACATCGGGAGTGCCGCATCGCCGAGTACGACAATCGCCGTTGACATACGACATGTGTCGTAGTATGTTCCCGTGCATATGGCACCTGAACCTCGAATCCCCACTCCGACCGACGCCGAAATAGAACTCCTCAACGTGCTGTGGAGACTGGGGCCCAGCACGGTGAAGGAGGTGTTCGAGGCGCTCCAGCCGACTAAGACCGTCGGCTACACAACGGTGCTCAAGCAATTGCAGGTCATGCACCGCAAGAGACTCGTCCGGCGTTCGGAGCGATTCCGCGCCCACGTCTACGAACCCAACGAATCCAGAGAGCGAACCCGGCGGCACATCGTGCGGTCGCTGGTAAATCAGGTCTTCGACGGATCTGCCCAGAGCCTCATCCAGAGCGCATTGGCTGGAAGACGAATTCGTGCGGAGGAGCTTGCCGAGATTCGTGGAATCCTCGACGACGTCGAAAAGGGGAAGAAGTGAACTGGCCTCCGTTCATCGACATTGTCGGCCGCATTGACGCGCTCGGCTGGGCGCTGCTGCTGGCGGTGTGCAACACCACGCTCCTGTCGCTGGGGATGTGGATCTTCCTGCACACCCGCAGCGGAAGGTCCCCGGCGCCGCGTCACGCCATCGCGCTCGGGGCGCTGGTCGCATCCGTGCTGCTCTTCGGGGCGACATGGTGGGGACTCGAGCGTGTGCCCCCTTCAACGACTGCTGCAGCGACGACGTCCGCGCCGGTGGCGCACGGCGCGACGACTTCTCTGGTTGCTACTGACGCGGCCTCGTCCGGACGTCCACGATTCAATGTCACGCGATCCGCCGTGGCCATCCTGAGTCCGGCTCTGCGTTGGGTGAGCGCGGGCTGGCTGATCGGCGTGGCCTTGCTGGCCATTCGACTGGTCGGCGGCGTCCTGATCGGCTGGCGAATCAGACAGAGGGCGACGCCTGTGACGTCGGGACCAGTTGTCGAGGCCGTCGGAAGACTGGCGAGGTTGAGAGAACTGGAACAGCCCATCGTTGTTGCCCTGTCTGATGAGGTCAACGCTCCGTCCGTCGCCGGGTGGAGACGCCCGGTGCTGCTGTTGCCCCGCGACGTCGATGCCAGCCTGGCGCAGAAGCAACTTGAATCAGTCGTGGTTCACGAGTTGGAGCACGTGCGACGTGGTGACCCGTGGCTGGCGGTCATCCAGGCCGCATCGAGCGCCATCCTGTTCTTCTGTCCGGGCACCCACTGGCTTTCCAGGCAGGCGTTGGAGGCGCGTGAGCAACGCTGTGACGACGCAGCGATTCAGGTGTGCGGGGATCCCAAGGCCTACGCGAGCGCGCTGGGCGTGCTGGCGAGTCGAAGTTCCGGAACATGGTTGGCGGCAGCGATGGGCCAGCAGGCCCCGAGTCTTGCCGCCAGAATCAGGCGCGTCGTGAAAGGAGACGTCATGCCAGTGATCACTCCAGGCAAGTTCGTGGCGGTGGCTTCGGGAGTCGTCTTGACGATCGCCACCGGGGCGATTGTGCTTGCGGCGTCGCTCGAACAGGTGACGTCGGTCGATGCCCACCGGCAGCCGTCCCTGCGTCGGCAGGCCGTACAGTCGGCTGCGCAGTCAGGCCAGGTAGCGGGTCCGCGCGGCGTGTCCTTTGGATTCGCAGAATCGCAACCCGGCTCACCTGTGAAACTGATCTCGGTGACGTCGAACCTGGACTACGCGTTTGCCCGCGTCCGTTTCCGGAACGTCTCGGAACATCATTTGACCGCCGTGACCTTCCTGGCTGTCGTGGAATGCCGGCCGGAGGCCGGACCAGCGATTCTGACCCCAAGTGAAGCCATTCCCGTGACGCTGGCACCTGGGGAGTCCGGCGAAGTGGAGACCAAATTCCTTCGAATCGGTGAACTCCTGGACTGGCAGCGCACGCTCAACGCGGGCAAGATGGCGTTGCTTGGAGTGGTCCGGGTCTCATTCGCGGATGGGGATACATGGGCGATCAAGCCGCCCACCGGGCTTGCCCACCCCCAGTTTCCGTTGAGGCGCGTTTGGCTGCGTGGTGGGACCGCGGTTGAGGGCCGGTCGGCGTCCGTATCCACGGAGATGGTGGTGTGCTGTGACGCGGGGCGCCGGACCCGGTCGACACCCCCAGCGGAAGGGGTGCGTGTTGGCGGGGCGCTACGCGCGGGCGAGGCGGTCGTCGAGGGTGGGCGGCGGAGGCCGAAGCACGGGCAGGCCACGCGCGAGCCGATCGATCAGCCGGCGCAGACCGGTGAGGGCGCGGTGTCGCCACCGGGGGTGCGCCAGCGTCTGCATGGCGAGCGATAGGACGCTGAGCGTACGCCGCGTGCCGTGTCGAGGG